>CAZQJX010000148.1:0-5397 GCA_964592965.1 uncultured bacterium | reverse complement strand
TAAGTAGGTCAACTCCTTTTTTACTTGCCTGCTTTGCATAATGAGTAATTTTTTTCAGGTTCCCTTCAATGTCTCCAACCGTGGGATTAATTTGTGCAAGACCGATTCTTAAAAATAGCTCTTGGTCGGGGTTGGCTCTATTTTTCTTTCCCATTTTAAAAACTTTTTATCAGCATTTGTGCTAAAGGGCAAATTTTATGCGCAGGAAAGTTTTTAATTATGTGGCATTGACCCCTCCTCACTAAGATTAAAAATTTTTAATTTTCGCTTGACAGAAAATCAAAGCTGGGTTTAAGATGTTTTCTTGAAAAAGGAGGGGCGAGAAATTCAACTGCAGCCAGGGAGTCTCATCTGATGAAAAGGCTCTTTTTGGCAAGCGTTTTCTTTTTATCCTCTTCTCTTTTCGGGCAGGAGAGCAAAACCCTAACCCGCATCTACGACCCGATTGTTATTGAGGGCAAAAAATTATCTTCTCTCTTGGGCTCTGCCATTGACAGGCTCAGCCTGATGAAATGGAAAGAGGATAAATTCCTGCCCATTCCCTTTCAGATTGACGAGAAGTTGGAAAATGGAGAATATGCCTTTGAACAGGGGGAAAAGGCAAAAAAGGATTCAAATCCTGATTTTGACGCCAATGATGAACTTGTCTTTTTGGCGATAGACACAGGCGACCGTGCCCCTCAAAAAACCTATCCGGAAGGAGCTGAAAAAGGTCTGGAAATTGAAATTATTGACCCACTGAACAAAAACCGAGCCTGGGTTTATCTTTTTTGCTTTTGCCAGAAAGCTCCTCGCTCAGATTTTGATTATGTTAGGTTTGAGGTTGACTGGAAAAACAAGCATAAAAGGGTTTACTCCAAAGATAGGTTTGGATATGGGCTGATTATGGGCAGTCCAACTGATGCGGTTTATCCTGATGAATTTATGGTTGTGCTCCCTGATGGAAAGGTTATGCCTGATATCCTTGACCGACAGAAAATTCGTGGAGTAATCAAAACCAAATTCCTCTTTGATATAGACTTCAAGTTTGATGTGCTCACTCGCTCAAAACTATCTGCCTGGACCGATGGACAGGTGAGAATTATTTATCGCTCTGACGGATATTTGAAACTGGGATTTTTCAAATTCTCTGGAAAAGGATACAGCATAATCACCTACTACCCCAATTGTTTAATCTGGCCAATGCATATAGAAGTTCCTTTTAGCCTTGCTCCTTTTATTAAAGATTTTGAGCTTGCAGGATATATGGATTATAACGAGAATGTCATTCCTGCTTATGTTTATTCAGAAAGCAATCCTTCTCCACCAAAAATTATTCTTGACGGAAAAACCACTCAGCAGGAAAAATCTCTTGATTATACCAGCGAATGCTCTTGGATTTTAGGATACAAAAATTACGGAGCTACTTTTAATAGACTCATCTTTCCAGAAGAATGGAAGATGGTAAAAAAAACATTTTTTCTTAGGGAGACGCTTGACCGCAAAGCACCACCAGAAAATGACCCTGGGGAGATAGCTGTTGGATACCGCTTTGAAAACTTTGAAAAGGTGCTGGCACTTGAGGCAACTTACTACCAAATTTATTACTTTTTACCCAAATATGAGCCTGACTTGGAAAAAGAGCTTCTTAACATCCTTGACCATCCGCTTCAAACTGAAGTAAAAGATTTCTAAAAAGCAATTTACCCGCAGTGCAGATTAAAAAATTTAAGGAGGGAGAAAATGAAAGCTAAGCCCAAATTTTTTAAGCTAGCTGGTGCGATTTTTTTGCTTCTTTTTATTTTCTTGCCCCGGGCTCTTTTCGGAGCTGAGGCGCTTGTCCGTGAAACCAAATACGGAAAGGTTGAAGGAACCATCTTTCAAAGCGAGCTTTGGGGAGAGACAATCACTACCTATGCTTGGCTGGGCGTTCCCTATGCCAAAGCTCCTGTTGGAGAGCTTCGCTGGAAAGCTCCTCGCCCGCCAGAGCCTTGGCAGGAGATAAAGTCCTGCAAAAAATTTCCCCCACCTTGCACTCAGTATGCAGGCTTGATGGCTACGATGGACTGCGAAAAATTCGGCGAAGTGGTCGGAAGCGAAGATTGCCTATATCTTAACATCTGGCGCCCGCCTACAGATGAAAAAAATCTGCCTGTATTCTTCTGGATTCACGGCGGAGCAAACTGCGTGGGGCAATCTGCAATGAGCCTGTATTATGGCGCAAATTTTGCCTACAGAGAAAATATGATTTTTGTCAGCATCAACTACAGGCTGGGACCTTTTGGATGGTTCTTTCATCCTGCGCTTAGTAGCGGAGATGCGCTTGATAACTCTGGCAACTACGGCACCCTAGATATAATTCAAGCGCTCCGCTGGGTTAAAGAAAATATCGCCTATTTTGGCGGAGACCCAAACAATATAACCATAGCAGGAGAAAGTGCAGGCGGAGTGAATGTCTATTCGCTTTTGGTCTCGCCTTTATCCAAAGGGCTTTTCCAGAGGGCGATTTCTCAAAGCGGTGCCCCGCTTACTGGCTCAAAAAAGAAGGCAGAGAAAAAAGCAGAAGATGTGCTTTTCCAGCTCCTTGTTAAGGACGGTCTTGTTAAAAGCAAACAAGAGGCAGAAAAATTCCTTGCAAGCAAAAGCAAAACTTGGATTGCAACCTACCTTCGCTCAAAAAGTGCAAAAGAAATACTTTCTTGCTACAAAAAAGGCTCTTTTGGCAACATCAGTGAATTTCCCAATGTTTTTGTTGATGGTGTGGTCATTCCAGATTCTCCTTATAAACTGCTTCGCAAAGGAAAATACAACAAAGTGCCCTTCCTTGTCGGATGCAACAAACAGGAGCTTAAGCTTTTTCTTCCCCTTTCTTTATCTACCCTTAGCGAGGCGGAATTCTGCCAGCTAATTAAATCCCTTAATCCAGACCAACCGCAGATTAAAATCCGAGATTATGTAAGCCCGCTCATCTACTATAATCCTTTCTTTTGGCCAGCATACAGTCTTTTAGGAAGAGCTGGCGGAATTGGCTTTGAGCTGGCAGGAGTGGATATCCCTGCCAATTATATGAGCAAGCATCAAAAAGATGTTTATGTTTACAGATTCTGCTGGAATGACGAGCCAAAGCCTTTTGATTTCTTAATCGGCTCTGGGCACGCAATGGAAATACCTTTTGTCTTTGCCAATTTCCAGCAGGACGAAAACAGCGTTTTAAGATTTGCCTGGAGCAAAGAGAATGAAAAAGGGAGAGTGGCGCTGAGCAAAAAGATGATGTCTTTTTGGGCAAATTTCGCCCGCACTGGCAATCCCAATGGCAAAGGACTTGAGCAATGGAAGCCTTGGTCTCGCACAAAACCCAACCGAATGATATTTGGCAAATAAAAATTCAAGGTCTAAAATTTTAAAACCATAGCAAATCTTTTCAAAAAGGAGGAATAGATGAGCAACAAATTCCGAGCGAATTTAAAGAAAATCTCTTTGGCAATGATTTTAATTTTTATAGCTTCACTTGCCCTTGCTTCTGCGCCCCGCTTTTCGCGAGTGGTTGAAGAAATAGGAAAGGGCTCCTCCTCAGCCCTGCTTACCAGAATGATTTTTTCCACGCTCAAAAAATTACCAGGCTGGATGAAAACTAAAAGCAAAGCAAGAAAAATCGCAAACAAGCTCCCTTCATTTCCCGAAACCGTGCCCAGCCCAACCAATGAGCGGATATTCTCTTGGATTAAAGACCTCGCCTCTTTCCCGCATCGGCGTCCGGGAAGCCCTGAGGATTTAAAGGCAGAAGAATATCTAATCTCTCAGCTTAAAAAGCTCGGGATCAAAAACATCACCAAAGAGGAAATTCCTATTAAATACTGGCAGGCAGAAAAATGGAGCTTAAAGGTTGAGACCGACTCTGGCTTCAAGCCCTTTCCTTGCTTTTATGTCCCATACACAGGCTTTACGCCTGAACAAGGCATAACAGCGGAAATGGTCTATGTTGGCGTGGGCAGAGCTAAAGATTTTGCCCGCAAAAAAGTCAAAGGAAAAATTGTGGTGGCTGAGGTGCCCTTCCCTTCTCTTCCATACGGACTGATGCTTCGTCTTTTGCCAGTTTATTATTTTTCTGACCCAGAAAAAAGCGTGGGATTGGGATTTAAAGAGCCACTCATTTTTGTGCGGAGAAATTTTCTCGGATATTTCACCGAAGAAAACCATCCCAAAGATGATGTTTACTGGCAGGCGGTTGAGAGGGGAGCGGTGGGCATTCTTCTTATCTTGAAAGACCAGCCCACCAATTCAAACACCCACTATGGTCCTTATGATGGCATCTTAAAGCCCCTGCCCGGTTTTTGGATTGGGAAGTATGATGGCGAAAAGTTAAAAGAGCTTGCCAAAAAGGGAAGAAAAGCAAAGATAATCTTGCGGGGAAAAATACAGAATTCTGTCAGCCATAATATCTATGGCATTCTTCCTGGAAAGAGCGAGCGGATGATTATTATTCATTCGCATCACGATTCACCGTTCAAAGGTGCGGTTGAAGATGGTGCAGGCTGTGCCCAAGTGCTGGCGCAGGCGTGGAGCTGGTCTAAACTTCCAAAAGAAAAGCGACCCAAAACTCTTCTTTTTCTCTTTACCACTGGTCATTTTTATGGCTCCATCGGCTCCGATACCTTTGCCCAAAAGCACAAAAACGACCTTTTGAAAAAAGCTGATGTTATTTTCACTCTGGAGCATATCGGTGCTCGCGAGGCTATTGAAGGAAAGGACAGGAATTATCAATTCACTGGCTATCTTGAGATTGGCGGTATTTTCGCTTCTCCTCAAACTTATACGATTGCCAGTGCTGTTAAGATGCTCTCTCAGCACAAGCTTCCCCGCACCTCTCTAATTCCTGTGGACTTTATGGGACCCGCTCCACCAACTGATGCTTCGGGATTTGTCTTAGAAGATTTGTCTGTGCCAATTTTGAGCTGGATTACAGGTCCTGCCTATCTCCTCTGCGCAGAAGACACCTTAGATAAAATTGACCGCTCCCAGCTCGCCAAATTCTCCCGCGCCATAACCGATTTGGTAGGAACGCTAATGATGATTGAAAGTGAAAAATTAAAACTTTAAGCTGAAAATAAATTGAATAAATTTTATCACAAAACAATAAACTACCACCTATCCGCTGTTGTATGACAAGTGAAGCGAAGCAAAGCAACAAAGTTATCATCATTATCGTTTTCTTTATAAAGTTCAAAAATATTCAAATAGCAAAGGTATCTCTGGATGTTTTTTAAGTTTTATTTCTTCTTTTTCTACTTCCTTTGGATCAGGGGGAATTATAAATGCTCTCTTTATTTTTTCCCAATCTTTATCTCTGAGTGTGACTATTTTCCCGAGATATATACTTACATAACAATCATTAATTTTAGTAAGTTGGGTAGATTCCAA
>CAZQJX010000147.1:0-5406 GCA_964592965.1 uncultured bacterium | reverse complement strand
GAGCCTTTCTTAGTCATTGCCACCCAAAACCCAATTGAGCATTATGGCACCTATCCGCTTCCTGATTCTCAGCTGGATAGATTCCTTTTAAGCCTTCGGCTCGGCTATCCAGAGGAAAGAAGCGAGCTTGAGATATTAAAAACCAAAAACTATGTGCCACAGCTTGACCAGCTTTCTCCTGTGCTTGACCAAAAGGAGCTGGTAGAGCTTCAGAATCAGGCTGAAAAAGTAAAAATTGATGATGCGCTTTTTGAATATATTTTAAAGATTATTCAGGCGACAAGGGCTCATCCTTCCATACGCTTGGGAGCAAGCCCGAGAGCAGGGCTGGCTCTCAAGCAATCTGCACGGGCACTCGCTTTTTTAGAAGGAAGAGAGTATCTTGTGCCTGATGATATTAAAAAACTAGCTGTGCCTGTATTAAGGCATAGGCTGATTTTAAAAAACGCTCCACTAGAGCCTGAAAGAAAAACCGAGCAGGCAGAAATAATCATTCAGGAAATCCTTGACCAAATTCCTGTGCCTTTATAAATTCCTTTTGAAAAATTTAATTTCATTCTAATTGATGAATGGAATACTAAATAAAAAATTTTTAGAAATTTTTGTCTTTTGAATTTATTTATCTGGTAAGAAAAGGGTGTTCTTGATAGATAGGGGCATTTTTATTCATTTGACAAGCAATTTTTTCTTATCTAGGATTTTGCCAGAAATATGGCACTGGCGAGAATAGATATAATCATTATCTTTCTTTACCTTTTTGGAGTGATGATTCTTGGCAGTTATTTTTCCCGCTATGTAAAGACCTCAAAAGATTATTTTATTGCTGGCAAGCTCCTTCCTTGGTGGGCAATTGGAATGAGCTTGGTGGTGAGCGATATAGGAGCGCTGGATTTTATTGCGGTTTCCGGTCAGGGATATCAATATGGGATAGTGGTTGCCAATTTTGATTGGATAGGTTGCCTTCCGCCAATGATTATTGGCGCATTTATTTTCATTCCCTTTTACTGGCGCTCTGGTATTTATACCATTCCTGAGTATCTTGGTCTTCGCTATAATTCAGCTGTTCGTGCCATTCAGGCGGTTTTGTGGGGAAGTTTTTTAGCCTGCGTGCTCGGAGTTATGTATTGGGCAACAGGGCTTATGCTCCTTGAGTTCGTTCCCATACCTGATGATTTTTTGGGCGGTTCGGTCAAAGCATTGCTTTATCCTCTTTGGGGGGAGAACTGGAAGATTATGGCTTATATTATTTTCATTGCCTTGATTGTCGGTGTTTACACCCTAGCAGGTGGACTGAGCGCAGTGGTGATGACTGATGTTGTTCAGCTAATCATAATGTATATTGGCGGGATTGCCATTATTGTTTTAGGGTTGATTGCGGTCGGCGGACTTGAGGGATTAAAAGAGAAAATATTTGCCCTCGGTCCTCAATACCATAATCATTTTAAGTTATTTTTGCCAGCAGACTCTCCTTCGCCATATCCCTGGCCAGGGATTATCTTTGGGCTGGCTTTTGTTCTTGCTCCTGCTTACTGGCTGGGCAATCAGGCAATTATTCAGCGCACTTTAGGAGCAAGAAGCGAGTGGGATTCTAAAGCCGGCATCATCTGGGGAGCTTTTCTTCATGCGCTCATCCCTGTGCTGATAACTTTTCCCGGATTGATTGCACTTGCCCTTTATCCCGGAGAGGCAACAGGAGATACCGCTCTTCCCAGGCTTATTCATAAGCTCCTTCCGCCCGGTCTTACCGGCTTGGTCTTTGCTGCTTTTCTTGCTGCGCTGATGAGCAGTGTTGATTCCAACCTAAACAGCGCTGCAACGGTTTGGATGCGTGATATTTATCAGAGGTTTTTGGTCAAGAACGCATCAGACAGGCATTATCTGCTGGTTGGAAGGCTCTTAACTTTGATTTTTGTTTTCTGGGGAATATTTTTCGCACCGATAGTCACCAAGTTCAGCGGGCTTTACATTGCCTTTCAATCATTTTTGACCGTAATTCAGGGACCGAACCTTGCTTTGATTTTGCTCGGCGTGCTCTGGAAGCGCACAACTGGCTGGGGCGGACTGGCAGGATTGCTCAGCGGACTTGCCCTGAGCATAACAATGTTTGTTTTTAAAGATGAAATCTTTGCCCGCTCAGACCCATTTCTTTACATTGCTTGGTGGAGCTTTGTTGGCTCTGTGCTCGTCACGGTAATTGTTAGCCTGCTTACAAAGCCAGAGCCAAAGGAGAAATTGCTCGGGCTGGTATTTCGGCTTGCTCAAAATGATGCGGAGCTTCAAAATGCTCTTAAAGAAAGGGCAGAGAAATGATCGCTTTGGTCAATAAGATAGGAGATTTGCTGGTTAAGGCTTTGCTTTTCGTTCCCAGCTGGGGGGTGAAGGTTTTGGCAGGGATGATTTTTCTTGCCCTGGCAATTCTTCCGTTTTTGCTTCCAAAAGATTATATTTTTAAAGGCGCGCCTAACCAGAAGCTCTGGAGAGATATTCGCTTTTGGACTTTAGCGGTGGTTTTGGTTGAGCTGGCAATATATCTTTATTTTTAAAGATGAAGGAGCAGAAGAAAAGACCGGAATTTGAGCCACTGATGGCGCTCGGTATATTCCTTTTTATTTTTGGGGCAATGGTGACCTATGCTACGAGTGTGCCTGAAGAATTCTGGGATAAAATGGTCAATTTAAGCTCCGGGCTGGTGCTGATTATCATTGGCATTTCTGCAATAATTGCTGGCTGGAGAAGGGCAAAAAAGCCTCCTGATGAAAAGCTATAAGCCCAAAATTGATGAACAGGAAGCAAAAGAGCTCCTTACCCTGCGGGGAAGAATTTTCCGTTCGCGAAAAACCCCACCGGTGCGGGTGGAGCTAATTTATCTTCCTTATTACTTTTTCCGCATAAAAGTAAAAAACAAGCGCGGCAAGGAGCGGGAGTTTATAGCTGGCATTGATGCTATCGCCAAAAGTTTTGTTCTGGTTGATGAAAAGGGGCTTGAGCAGGAAGAGCTTTCTTGGGTGGAGTTTCAGCCTGCGATAAGTGAGGGAGAGGCAAGGAATGCTCTTTTAAAAGAAGCTCGCTGGTTTCTTTATGAAAAATCGCTTATGTCCCGAGACCGATACCAGTTGGTTGATTACAAAGAGATGGAGCTGGTCTGGTATCCCTACTGGGTGGGTTATTACCGTTCTGCCAGTGGGTCTTGGGATTTTCTTGCTCTTGATGCTATTAGCGGAATCCTTCAGGGTGGAAAAGCCCGAAGAATCTTCATCCTCGCCTTTAGTCAGGTGCGGGTGAAATAGGCTACTTTGACCCCTCGCCAGATATTATTTAAAATTTTTGCTGGATGTCTAATTTAAAAAAGATTTTTCTGGCGGGAATTTTTCTCGGCGCTGTTTTGGGCATTTGCGATTTTTTTATAGGAATTTTGGTCTCTCCCACCCTTTATCTTCGCAATGATATTAAAGATGGCATATCTGCAATGCTTTTTGCTCAGCTTAGCTATGCTTCTTTAGGGCTGATTATCAGCGGGGTTGTGCTTTTGTTGCTCTTCATTTTTAGAAAAGGTTTTGCAGAAAGGGAAAAGGTTTTTAGCTTGCTTTTCGGAACATTTGCAGGACTATTTTTGTTTTTGGTTTATCTTCCTTTGGTTAATTTTCACAAGTATTATCTTAAGCTGGAAGGAATTTTCTTTGCCCTTTTGGCAGGGATTTTTAGTGGGGTGGGAATATATTATCTTTCCGAGCGATTTCTACGCAAAGAAGAAAAACAGGTTTTACCTTTTTATCTTTGGATAACTTTATGGATACTGGCTAATATTGCGCTGGTGTTTTTTTCAAAGATTAGCCTTTCTGTTAAAAAAGGACTGGCTGTATTCGGTATATTGGGCTTGCTCGGCTTGGTGCTCATATTACTGGAGATTGCTGGTATAAGGAAAAGGAGCCTTCTCGTAAAGATAATTCTGGCAATGGTTTTTCTAGGAGCAAGCCTAGTTCCCTGGCTGATTGGTTCTTATCATTCTGCTCGTGGTGAGTGGAAAAACGCAAAGCAAAAAACCAACATCATTCTGGTGGTAGCAGATGCCTTGCGGGCAGATGCGCTTGGAGTTTATGGTGGCAAAAATTTTACTCCCACGCTTGATTCCCTTGCCAAAGAAGGGCTTTGGTTTAAAAATGTGATTTCGCAGGGCTCATACACAACACCATCTGTGGCAAGCCTGTTCACATCTTATTATCCTACGGTTTTTCATTATTCACGAGAGGTTCATCCTGAGTTTATAGAAATTGTTATTCCGCCTTCTTTTTACACGCTGGCAGAGAGGCTCAGGGAGAATGGTTATTATACAGTTGGATTTTTCAGCAACCCTCTTTTAACCAAAAAAGATGGATTTTTGCAAGGGTTTGAAAAAATCAAACTGCTCAATCATCTGGTTCGGGTTCGCCAGCTGGCATTTCTTCCCATTGCTTATACTTGGCAGAGGACGGTTTTGAATTTTATGAAGATAAGCATTTATCCTCATTCCTGCAAGGTGCTGATTGATTGGGCGATTAAGTTTTTAAAAAAGAATCAAAGAGAGCCATTTTTCTTAACCGTCTATATAAACGACCCGCACGACCCTTATGACCCGCCAAAGAAGTATCTTAAAAAGATAAAATACAAAGGACCACTTCGTGCGCCTTATTGTAATTTTGGTCCTTATCTTTTTGAACAGCCAGATTCTTTTCAGAGATTTCGGCAAAAGGTGGGAAGATATGATAATGAAGGTAAAAGATTTGTTAAGGAGCTTTATTTAGCGGAGGTGAGGTATCTTGATGCTCAGCTTGCTCGGCTTATCAGGCTTTTAAAGGAGCAAGGGTTGGATAAAAACACCATTTTAATATTCACCTCAGACCACGGAGAGGAATTCTGGGAACATGGAATGAACCTTCACGGAAACAGTGTGTATCAGGAGCTTTTGAAAGTTCCTTTAATTATCTGGGGAGATGGGATAAAGCATAAAAAGGTGGAGGAGCCCATAGAGCTGATTGATTTAGTTCCTTCACTTTTGGAGTTTATCTCTATCCCTGTTAATCCACCGGTTCAGGGAAAGAGCTTTTGGAAGGTGGTTTATAATTCTTCGGAAGAATTGCATAAATACTTTTTCTCTCAGGGTGGGATAGGGAGAGCTTTTTATTGTGTTCAGGATGGGAAGTATAAGCTTATTTATTATCCTCGTCTTAAGTTCAGGCAGTATGAGCTTTATGACCTTGAAGCTGACCCGGGCGAAAAGAGGAACATTTTTTCTCGGTCTCATCCTGCTTTTTTGCAGTTAAAGCCGGTTTTGGAGGATTGGCTAGCAGAGAGCCAGCGCCTGCGGGAGCAGATAGTGGGGAAGAGGACTATCAGCAAAGAGGAGCAGAAAATCCTTCGTGAAAAACTCCG
>CAZQJX010000146.1:0-5409 GCA_964592965.1 uncultured bacterium | reverse complement strand
GTTCAGGTTAATGCTCAAGCAACGATTTGTCGCTTGGACTCTTCCAAATGCTCATTACTTTATGATGACCTAAACAGCCCAGATACCGCGCTTCAATACACTGCAGCCTTTGCCCTTGCGGAGCAAGGGGACTTAACCGCGCTCCCTCTTTTACAAAAACGATTTGTGGAAGGAGACCTTTCGGTCAAGGGTCATCTTGGATATTATTTGGCGCTTCTCGGCGATGATTCTGGAATTACCGCTCTTTATGAAGCATTAGACTATGGCGACCCAGACACCAAATATTTTGCCGCTTGGGCTCTCAGCCAATTGGAGAAATAAATCCATCGGGATGAAACTCGGGTATCCTTGCTAGAAAGGCGAAGATGCTGAAGTTCTTAGAATATGCTTACCATTAATGAGAAATTATTGCTGAGCCTCCTGACCGAGAGTGGTATGGATGTAGGCGGTTATTAGGTGACCTTGAAAGGAGTTGATTGAGATTTATCAGTAAAGGTGCAGGGAGGAGACATTATTGCCCTTACTCCCAAAGCTTGAACCTTTAAAAGACTGCCCCTGTTTAAGTAATTGAATTTACACTCAGCATTTGCTGGAGGCTTTTGCCTCCTCTTGCTTTGCTATATTAGTTATAAATAATTTTTTTAACATTTTAAGGGATTTCACTTTTTGGTATCCCTCACTTTCTCGGAAAATCTGTAATTACGGGGAGCAAATGCAACTTCATCATACACACGGCTGGAAAAAATTTGATGGTTTGGGTTTTGGAAAACAAAGCCTATTTTTTGGCTGAGCTTGGTAATATCTTTGGAAGAAATTTTTTTTCCTCTATATTTCATAATGCCTTTGCTAGGCAAAAATAGACCATTTAAGTGCTTTACCAAAGTGGTTTTGCCTGAGCCGTTTTGACCAATGATGGCGAGAAAATCTCCTTCGTTCAAATTAATGCCTTTTGAAGCTGGAGCTTGATTAGGATAAGCATAATAAAGCTCTCTAATTTCAAAGATGGGCGAGTGTGCTAGTTTGAAATCGGTTTTCTCTTGCTCAAGAATTTTTTGGGCTTTGTCTTTTTTGAGCTTCCATCCTCTGCTTTTAAGTGTTTCAGTTGCTTTTTTGATATTTATCTCTTTACAGTGAATGCAAAGTCGGAAAAACAGCTCGCTTAATTCCGGGGGTTTGATTCCATATTTTTTCAAAAGCTCGGGCTGGGAAAGGATTTTATCTTTTCTTTCTTGGGCAACGATTTTCCCCTCATCCATATTATGACAATGCGATCCAGATTCAAAAGAGCTTCAGGCTCTTGATTCAACCAAAATAATTGTCTTTTTGCGCTCCTGAAACTGCTTTATTACGCTCCAGACCTGATTCTTTCCAAGAGGGTCAAGGTCTGTGGTTGCCTCGTCAAAGATAAAGATTTCTGGAGAAAGCGCAAGCACGCTGGCTATTGCCAAGCGCTGTTTTTCACCTCCAGAAAGCGTCTCTGGAGCACAATAGCGGAGTTTTTTCATCCCCACTGCTCTAAATGCCTGCTCAACTCGCCTAGAAATTTCCTCTTTTCCCAAACCAAGATTTTCTGGACCAAAGGCAACATCCAGCTCTGCTCGGGATGAAAAAAGCTGGCTTTCAAAGTCTTGCAAGACCATTCCGATTTTATCAGTGAGCTGAAAGGTGCGAAGACCTGTGATGTTTTTACCTAAAATCTTTATCTTGCCGGAGAATTCCCTTTGATAAAATTCAGGGATGATGCGATTTAGACAAAATAAAAAACTGCTTTTGCCCGCTCCGCTTCTTCCGCAAATCCCTACCGCCTCTCCCAAATCCTGCTCATAATCAATGCTATTTAAAGCAAAATCCTTCCCTTGCCGATATTTAAAGCGAATTTCCCGAGCTTCAACTGCCCTTTTCATCAATAATTTTTACCCCTTTAACCAATTTCTCTCAAGCAAGGATTTTTTTCTACAGAATTGCAAGGGACTTAAAAGCTATAATTCAATTCGGGCTTTTATTAGAAAATTATTAAAAAATTATTGAAAAGTATTTGAAAATATGATTAAATTTTTTGATGAAGAAAAGGATAGGTGTTATGGGCATCTCTTCAACCTAGGGGGTTTTAAAATGAAAAAGATTTTTCCAAAGGTCTTTTCAGCACTGTTTTTAATTTTTTTATTTTATTCAGCCTGTGCTGGCAACAAGCCTCAAAGCAGTGATGAAATAGCAATTCATCTTAAGGCAGGCACTTTTGACCCTGTAAGGTCAGAGCTTAAACTTCCTTCCCAGCTGGCAAAGACATCGCAGGAAGATAGGGAATACGGTTATTATCTAATTCAGTTTTTTAAGCCAATAACAGATAAGGAAAAGGAGCTCATCAAGGAGTTTGGCGGAGAGATTATTCATTACATTCCTGATTATTCATTTTTGATTAAGCTTCCTTCTCAAAAAGTTGATGAGCTTAAAAAGAATTCTCTTGTCAGATGGATTGGTGATTATCTTCCAGGATATAAGATTTCGCCCAAGCTTCTGGAAAGAAAATTTTTGGCTGAGGAAGAAGGCAGAATCAAGCTTACGATTCAGATTTTTAAAGGCGAGTCTTTGGATGAGGTCAGCGCCAAAGCGCAAGCAGGCGGGGCTGAGGTTTTAGATAAAAGCGAAGGGGTGCGCAGAGGGTATCTTCGTTTAGAGGTTCCTGTGGATAAGGTTGACAGTTTAATTACCACTTTAGCCCAAGACCCAAGAGTTGAATGGATTGAGGAATATGTCCCGCCAGTTTTGCATAATGATGCGGTTCACTGGGTTCTCCAGTCAAATCAGCCTGATATTACCCCGCTTTGGGATCACGGATTGGATGGAAGTGGTCAGATTGTGGGAATAAGTGATACCGGCTTAGATGCAGATATGTGCTATTTTTACGACTCAGATGAGGGATTGCCAGGGGAGCAGTTAAATCCGAATCAAAGAAAGGTCATAGTTTATCACAATTGGGCACCAACTTTTGATTGGGACGGTCATGATCACGGAACACACACTGCCTGCACCATTGCGGGAGATAATTCTTTGCATCTGGGACAACCTGATACATACGATGGAATGGCATATAACGCCAAATTGGTAATTCAAGATATCGCGGAGGGGGGCTTTCTTAGCGGGCTTCCTTCTGACCTAAATATTTTGTTCCAGCAAGCCTATGATGATGGAGCAAGGATTCATTCTAATAGCTGGGGAGCAGATACTTTTGGAGCATATGATTCTTACTCACAGAATGTTGATGAATTTATGTGGGACCATAAAAATTTTCTTGTTCTTTTTTCAGCGGGAAATTCTGGACCTTATACCGGAAGTGTCGGGGCACCGGCAACCGCAAAAAATTGCATCTCGGCTGGAGCAACTGAAAATGCTCATTCTGGATACAACCAGGAAGATGTTGCTTATTTTTCCTCTAACGGTCCCACCGATGATAACCGAATAAAGCCAACAATTATGGCTCCTGGGCATTATCTTATCTCTGCCGATAATGATGGTTCTGTTTCCACCTACAATTGTGGCACAAGAACAATGAGCGGAACCAGTATGTCCTGCCCGGCTACAGCAGGTCTTTCCGCTCTTATTCGCCAATATTTTACTGACGGATATTATCCCACAGGAGCGCCAAATCCACGAGATGGCTTTGAGCCCAGCGCAGCTCTTATTAAGGCAGTTTTAGTTAACAGCGGTGTGAATATGACCGGCGCTTACACAGACGGACCCATTCCTTCCACAGGTCAGGGATGGGGAAGAGCGCTTGCAGATAATGTGCTTTACTTTGAGGGCGAAGACCGTGGATTAGCTGTGGTGGATGAGACCGTTGGTATAAGCACAGGAATGACAGTTAGTTATATTTACTATTCTAACGGCACATATCCTTTTAAAGCGACACTTGTCTGGACTGACTATCCTTCTACTCCCTATGCCTCTATTCACCTTGTTAATGATTTAGATTTGGTGGTTACAGCTCCAGATGGAACTACATATTATGGCAATGTTTTTTCAAATGGTGAAAGCATAACTGGGGGAAGTCCTGATAGAAGAAATGTTGTTGAGCAGGTGCTTATATCTAATCCACCTGAAGGAATCTATACTGTAGAAGTAAGGGGCTTTAATGTTCCGCAGGGACCCCAGCCATTTGCTCTGGTTGTAAGTGGTGTAAGTATGTGCACAAGCGAAGGGGTGGTAAGGCTTAATCATAACAAATATAATTTAAATTCCACAGTTAATATTAGACTATCTGATTGTGACCTAAACCTTGACCCTTCTGTGCGAGATAGTGCTACTGTTCAAATTACAAGCTCTACCGAGACCACTGCTGAGATTGTCATTTTAACTGAAACATCTTCCTCAAGTGGGGTTTTTGAAGGTTCAATTAATCTTTCTCCGGGAACCCCTGTTCAGGATGGAGTTCTCCAAGTTTCTAATGGCGATACTATCACGGTCATTTATAATGATGCTTCACCGCCTGCCATAGTAACTGATACTGCGGTGGTTGATGGCGTTCCTCCTATAATTACAGATGTTGTTGCTCATCCTTTTGCGGATGGCACTAAGGCTGTGATCAACTGGAAGACAGATGAGCTAGCGGATTCAGTAGTGTTTTATGGCACATCCCCGGCATTGGGAGAGTCAGTTTCCAGTTCTGAATTTGTTACTGAGCATAGGTTAGAGATTACAGGTCTGATTCCGAATACTGTTTACTATTTTGATGTTAAAAGCACTGATGAGGTTGGTAATAGCAGTTATGATGACAACAAAGGAGCTCACTATACTTTTGGCACCTTTGCTCCTGAGATAGAGGTTTCACCCAGCGAGTTTACTCTTACTGCCTATCAGGGGCAGATTATTAATGAGGATTTAATTATTAGAAACACTAAACCCTTGTCAGTGGAGTTAGTTTTTGAACTTTACGATTCCCAAACTTCTGGATCGCGAGTTGCATTTGAAGATGATATGGAAAATGGAGCAGGGGGCTGGACCCACGGCGGTTCTAATGATGTTTGGCAGTTGGGTGTTCCTACCTCAGGACCAGGGTCTGCTCATTCTGGGCAATATTGTTGGGGAACAAATCTTTCTAGAAATTACCCGAATTATTCCAATGCTTGGTTGCAAACCCCGCCGATTGATCTTACTTCTTTTAGCAATGCGGTTTTAACCTTCTGGCATTGGTATTCAATAGAAAACTACTTTGATCATGGCTATCTTGAAATATCCACTGATGGAGCTAACTGGACAACCCTTAAGAGTTATACAGGTTTTGGTTCACAATGGCAGGAAGAGACTGTTGATATCAGCGACTATGCAGGGTCAGTTATCTATATCCGTTTTCGTTTAAATACAGATTATTCTGTTACCTATTCAGGTTGGTATATTGACGATGTCAAAATAGAG
>CAZQJX010000145.1:0-5423 GCA_964592965.1 uncultured bacterium | reverse complement strand
GGGTTTTGGCTTGGAAAGATGAAAATTTTTTCAAAGAAGATGAATTCAAGATGCTTATTTTAGAGCCTGAAAATTCCCAGCTATGCTCCGAGCTTTTAAAAGAATGCTCAGATGGTCTTAAAGGAGAAATTATTTCAGATAAAAATTGCTACTTGTTAAAAAATGAAAATAAGCTGTGGCTTTTTGTGAGCTTTTGGCATCATCCTTCCAATCCCGAAGATATAGAGGACTGGCAGACCAGCGCCTGCTTTTCCCCCCTCACCTTAGAAAAAGATTTAAAGCCCACTCATCTGCCAGCAGGCATATCTTTAGAATCAGTTTTTTTGGCAAACGATAAAATCTATTTAATTGGTTCAGCCGGAAATGGTGCTGAGGTTTGCAGGTATTTGCTCAGCTGGACAAAAAACGAATTTAAAGTTATCAAAAAAGGCGCCTGCTTGGGTTATTGATTTTTTAAAGGCGAATAATATCTTGCCTTAACCAGCGGGCAGAATATAGATATGTTTTTAGCGCTTAATTCCGCAGGTGGCGCAGGAGGTGGCAGAGCAGGTTGCGCAGGAAGAGCTGGTTGAAGAGGAGCGGAATTTATCCCCGCTTTTGTGGGCAAAAACACTCATCTTTTTCTCCACCCGTGCTGATGAGCACTTTGGGCAGCGCACCTTTTCATCCTTTAAAACCAGCTCTTCAAACTCCTCTCCGCATTTCTTGCAGATATATTCAAACAACGGCATTTTTTAACCTCCTCATTTAATTATGGTTCTCAGATAGGTCAAAGTCAAGAATTTACTAGAGGTTGATAAGGTCATCTTCCTCCATAAACTCTTTTTCCCGCTCTTTACTTACTTTTCCTTCTTTATCCCATCCCCGAGCTTGGTAGTAGATATCAAGGATTTGTTCATAGAGGTTTTTATCTAGTTTTTTTCCTGCCTGAGGACCTGAAAGAATAGGTTGCTCAAAACAGCGTCTGGGCGGATAGTCATCTTTTCTTGTAATTCCTAGTTTATTATTGATAAACCGAGTAAGGTCATAGACCTTTCGGGAGCGCTCCAGCAGGTCAGAAAGCGAATAATCAATCCCAACCACTGCCTGATATGCTTTTTCATAAAATTCTTCAGGAAAGCCCAGCTCAATCCAGGCAAGCCTGCATACACCCAGCATATCAAAGAGCGGACGAATAGTTTGATGATGAATTACCAGCTCAACCTTTTTCTCCAAGCTCCAATTTTTACCAGCTTCTAGCTCATGGGCAAGAGGCCAGGCACGGGTATGATGCGCGCCGATATCAGAAGTCGCATAAGCCAGCGCCATTGTTATTGCCACTCGTGCATCGTAGGCGCTTTGCTCAAGTCCCTTTACCTGACTGACAAAAGGCTCCAGCTTGGGAAATTCCTTTAAAAGCCTCCTGCTTCCACCAGCAAGGATTTCGCCAATGCCTTCTCTTTTAGCTATTTTTTCAATTAAAGTAATTATTGCCTCTTCATCTCCCCAGCTTAAAACCATTCCATCGGTGTCATCTAAATCAAGCACACCTTCTTGATACCCTTCAATCACTGCGCCGATTAAATTGCCCGTAGAAATCGTATCCAAGCCAAGCTCATCGCAAAGCTGATTTGCCTTGATGATAAAAGCAAAATTATCAACGCCGAGATTGGAGCCAAATATGCAAGTGGTCTCATACTCCGGACCCTCAACCACAGTTCCTGAATATTTGCCATTTTTTACAAGACAGATATTTCCACAGCACATCGGGCAGGCAAAGCAGGCGCTGTTGCCGATTTTATAATGGTCTTCCATTGTGTAGCCGTTGATGCGCTCTGCGCGCTCAAAATATCCGTCTTTGAAATTATAGGTGGGCATAACTCCAAGCGTGTTCAGATAATCCACCACGCTCATCAATCCTTGTTCCTGCCAGAATTCAAAAAGCTCCCTTTGGGCAAGGTCTGCAAATCCTTCTTTGCTGATTCGCACGAGCTCATCAAGCCTTGCAACAGGAAGGTCACGAGTGCCTCTTACTGCAATTGCCTTTAAATTCTTGGAGCCCATTACCGCACCAATTCCGCACCTTCCTGCATTTCTTCCCCAATCACCAGTTATGCAGGCAAATACCACCTGATTTTCTCCAGCAGGACCTATAGCTATCATCTTCAGGTCAATATCTTCAGTATTTTTCCTGATAAAACCTTCGGTCTCCAAAACAGTTTTGCCAGCTAGTTCAGGACAGGGAACTATCCGAACCTTGCCATTATCTATCCAGAGGTAGCAGAGCTCATCTGCTTTTCCCAAAATCACCAGCGCATCATATCCTGCCTGACGAAGCTCCACTCCAAAGCTTCCGCCCATAGAAGAATCACCATAAATGCCAGTTGCAGGAGATAGGCTTACAAAGCTGGTTTTACCGCTTGCTGGCATATAGGTTCCGCAAAGCGGTCCCGGAGAGATAATCAAAACATTAGCTTCACCTAAAGGGTCAAGAGAAAAGTTTTCAGAGCGGAGCCTATCAAAAAGAATTTTTGCGCCAAAGCCTCGTCCGCCAATGTATTTAAGAGCAAAGTCTTGGTCAAATTCACGCACATAGGATTTTCTGCTGGAGAGGTCAACCACCAAAATCCGCCAGAAATATCCGCCCCCTATCTTCATTCTTCCCTCTTGCGATTATTTTCTTTTTTCTCTGCTTGAGTGTAGTGAAGAATCTTTCGCTCGCCTTTTTCAAAATATTCTACCTGCTTCATATGTGCATATTTAAGGACATTGCGAAGTCTTTGAGCCTGCCCGAGCATATGTTTGGGAACATAAATCAGTGCTTTGGTGGGACAGGCTTTAACGCATTCAGGCTCGCCATTGCAAAGGTCGCATTTAAAAGGAGTGGCAACATCTTCATGAGTAAAAATCGCTCCAAATGGACAGGAGACAATGCATTGCTCGCAGGCAATGCACTCTTCTTCATTTATTTTGACAATTCCGTTCTCACGCACAATTGCGCCGGTTGGACAGTTCTCTGCGCATTTAGGCTCTTTGCATTGATGGCAGAAAATGGGCATACGAATTACTGGTGAAGGATAAACAATCATCACCCTGATGCCTGCCTTTTTTGGATTGATTGTCCCGAACTTCTTGATAGAGCAGGCAAGCTCGCAAAGCTTACAGCCACTGCATCGCTCTGGTATAACTGTCAGTTTCACTCCTGCGCCTCCTTTAAGATTCTTGTGATTTTACCACTTAATTTCTCAAATTCAACCTGCTTAAAATTTTCTTTAACCAGAAAATCAAGTTAAGATAATCAAAAATTCTGGGAGGGAAGGTTATGAGAGGATTTTGGCTTTTTGTTTTTTGCCTTTTGGCTTGGCAGGCTGTGCTTGGTGCAGATATTCTCCCTAGATGCGAGCATCCCCGTCCAGACCTTTTCCGTTCAAGCTGGCAGTGCCTTAATGGCAAGTGGGATTTTGCCTTTGACCCCAAAAATCAGGGGTTTAAAGAAAGATGGTGGGAAAAAAGCTCTTTTGAGCAAAAAATAACTGTGCCTTTTGAGATAGAATCCAAGCTGAGCGGAATCACTCAAAAAAAGAAAAGCAAATACTTTTGGTATTTGCGAACATTCAAGCTATCTCCGAAGCTTGCAGGAGAGGGAAGAATTATTCTTCATTTTGAAGCAGTAGATTATCACGCTTGGGTGTGGCTTAATGGAAAATTTCTTGGTGAGCATATTGGCGGATACACTCCTTTCAGCTTTGATATAACTGATGCGCTGGTTGAGGGAGAAAATCGGCTAGTTGTGCGTGTATTTGATTCATCAAACCAAAAGCAGGTGCGTGGAAAGCAAAGCTCGCGCGGAAAAGGCTATATCATTTATTACACTCCAGCAAGCGGTATTTGGCAGACAGTCTGGCTGGAGAGAGTAGGCGAGAGCTGGCTGGAAAATTTCCATGCTTATTTTGAGCAGTCAAAAAGCCAGCTTCGCTTAGAAATCAAAATAAAAAATCCCAAGCCCGAATATAGCCTTGATGTTCTTGTTTATGATGAGCAGGGAAAAAGCTTAATTTGCGCGCAAAGAAATATTCCTGTAAAAGACAGGGCGAGTGCGCTTTTGAAATTTAAAAATCCAAAGCTCTGGAGTCCTTCAGAGCCATATCTTTATCAGCTAAAATTCCTTATCAAAAACACTAAAGGCAAGGTGGTGGATGAGGTTCAAAGTTATATGGGTTTGCGAGAGGTTTCAGTGAGGAATGGAAGGGTTTTTCTCAATGGCAAGCCCATTTATCAAAAGCTGGTATTGGTGCAGGGATATTATCCGCCTGGAAATTACTCGCCAGAAAGCGATGAAGCTTTTAAAAAAGACCTTCTTCTTATCAAGGAAATGGGTTTTAACGGCTTGAGAATGCATCAAAAAATTGAAGCAAAGCGGTTTTACTTTTGGGCAGATAAGCTCGGAGTGCTCGTCTGGGAAGAGATGCCAGCAATGTGCGCAGAATTTCCTTCAATGTTCCTTCCTTTAGGAAAAAAATGGCAGGAGCAGTTTGAAAAAGAATGGCAAGAAGTGATTGAGCGGGATTTTAATCATCCCAGCATAATTGTTCGCGTGGCTTTTAATGAAAGCTGGGGAGTGTGGCAGGAGATTTACTCTCCCAGTATAAAGCGCTTCCGAGAAAAAATCGTAAAAATGACAAAAGAGCTTGACCCTACACGCTTGGTGGTGGACAACTCAGGCTGGCTCCACAAAGAAACAGACATTCTTGATATCCACCAATATCTTCCCAGCGTCAAAAAAACCGAGCTTTTATACAAAGAGCTTGCCCGGCCTTGGAATTGCATTTTTTCAAAATCAAGTTTGAAGTTGGCTTTACGAGGAGTAATTATTTTCCCGCCACTTTTCCCTGGAATAAAATATCAGGGCGAGCCAATTGTGATAAGCGAGTATGGTGGCTTTGGATTTTATCGCACAAAGCCTCGCTCGTTTTTGGAAAATTATCAGGATTATACTCTGGCGATTGGCAAATATCCTTACCTGCAGGGATATTGCTATACCCAGCTTTATGATGTTGAGCAGGAGAAAAATGGACTTGTTGATGAAATGCGCGTTCCCAAAGTTCCGCTGGAAGAAATAAGAAAAATCAATCAAAAGGTAGGCTGGTGAAAAATGAAAGAGTTGGAGTTCAGCCCTGAAAAAATGGCGGTGTATTCTGAAGAGCTTTTAAAGCCTGAAGGAGTGCTTTGCGCCATTGGCAACACGCCTTTGGTTGAAATAAAAAAGCTCAATCCTAATCCACAGGTGAAGATTTTTGCCAAGCTTGAGGGAGCAAATCCTGCAGGCTCAGTCAAAGACAGGATAGCTTATTTTATAATCAAAGAGGCGCTCATTACTGGCAAGCTTGAGCAAGAAAAAGTTGTTGTTGAAGCAACCAGCGGAAACACAGGCATTGGCTTGGGAA
>CAZQJX010000144.1:0-5678 GCA_964592965.1 uncultured bacterium | reverse complement strand
TAGCAGAGAGAAAAATATCTGAGGCTGTTTCTTTAGGAGCAAAAACTGTTCTTACTGAATGCGGACTTTGCAAGGAGCTTCTTAGCAGTGCTTTAAAAAATTATTCAATTAAAGTTGAGCGACTGAGTCAGGTTCTTTTTTAAAGCTTAAAGGGGGCAGGTGATGAAAAAAGCACTCATCATTTTTCTGGCTCTGGTTTTTAGCGCTCTTTATCTGGGCACACAGAGCCGAGCAGAAAATAAAAATGAAAAAGCCCAGATAACAGAGCAGGAAGAAGAATCACGCTTTTGGAGACTTTTTCGGAGAATATTCTCCCGACCTGAACCCAGCTGGGAAAAGACCAATGCAGAGCTTACAGAAGTAACAGGTGTGCGTGGTCTTGAGCGTGAGAAAAACCTCAAGCGTGGTATGAACAAAAAAGCCTATAACTATCAAGCTGTGCGTTGGATGGAAAATTATCAAATAGATGAGGAGAAGCTCAGAGAGTTTCTCAAATCCCGCCATCTCGGTCCTTATAAGAGGCAAGGAGAAAGGAAATGAAGCGTAAGATAAAAATCTGGCTGGTCGCACTCTGGGCAGGCACATTTTGGCTTTGTCCGCAGAAATTTGACCTGAGAAATGTCCAGCCTGAGGATTGGATAGAGATAGGAGCAGAGCTGTTAAAAGCTGCTCGTCCATTTACTCCTGAGCAGGAGATACAACTGGGAAGAATGCTTTCTGCACGCCTGGCAGGCTCTTTTGGCATCTGGAAAGACCCTACCTGGACAGAATACATCAATATGATAGGCAGAAGCCTTGCAGTATATTCAGAGCGCACTGATATAAAGTATCGGTTTGCTATTTTAGATGTTGATGATGTCAATGCCTATTCCGCGCCCGGCGGGTATATTTTTATCAGTCGTGGTCTTTTAAAGGAGCTTAAAAGCGAGGCAGAACTAGCCTGCATCTTAGCACATGAGATAGCTCATATTGCGCATAAAGATGTGCTTAAAGAGATAAGAAAATCCCATCTCTGGCAGGCAGGAGCTAAATTAGCTGTTGCGTCTTCTGACCTTTCTCCGGAGCAAAAAGAATTCTGGGAAGGTATGACTGATATTGCTTGGGATGTGCTTGTGGTCAAGGGATTTACCAAACAAGATGAGTTCAATGCGGACAGGGCTGGCGCACAAACCGCAGAGAGACTTGGTTACGACCCTTATGCACTCAGGCGATTTCTCGCTCGCCTGCAAAAAATAGAGAACAAGCCAGGAGCTAAATTTAAATACCTTTTCAGCACCCATCCCAAGCCATCTTTAAGAATTAAACAGCTAAACAAGCTTTTTAAGAAAAAAGGCTGGAAAGAAGGCTCTCTGCCAGACTTTAAAAAAGAATTCCAGCAGTTTAAATCCCAACATCCTATTCCATAAACTCTGCCAATGGAGCGCTAATAATGGAAAAGAAAAGTCCAAAAAGATTGGTGCGTAATATCATTTCTTTGGGAGTGGTAAGCTTTTTTACTGATATATCTTCAGAGATGGTCTATCCGCTTATTCCTCGGCTAATCAGCTCAATTGGCGGAACCTCTGTTGCTCTAGGAGTAATTGAAGGAATAGCAGAAGCAACTGCCAGTGTTCTTCGGGCATTTTCTGGCTACATCTCTGACCGATTGAAAAAGCGAAAAGCTCTGGTCATTCTGGGATACAGCTTGAGTGCGCTGGCAAAGCCTCTTTTGGGAATAAGCAAAATCTGGCAGATGGTTTTGGGATTTCGCTTTCTTGACCGCACAGGCAAAGGCATTCGCACAGCGCCCAGAGATGCTATCCTTGCTGACAGCGCTGGAGAAAAGGAGCGAGGAAAATGGTTCGGATTTCATCGGGCAATGGACACGCTCGGAGCTGGCATTGGACCTTTAAGCGCATTTTTACTTCTGGGAATTGGTGTGCCTTTTCGCCATCTGTTCTTCTGGGCAGTTATACCTGCGGGAGTGGCGGTTTTGGTTTTGATTTTTCTGGTCAGAGAGGTTGCGCCTGAGAGAAAAGAAGGGGAAAAATTTAAATTGAATTTTCGTGGCTGGAGCAGGCATTATCATTACTATTTGATTATCTCTGGGATTTTTGTTCTGGGAAATTTCTCCAATACCTTTCTTATTTTAAGGGCGCAGGAGCTGGGGCTGAAAGAAGAGAAATTTCTATTTATCCCTCTACTTTACCTTCTTTACAATTTGAGCTACGCGCTCATCAGTATGCCTGCGGGAATGCTCTCAGATCGCATAGGTAGAAGAAAGGTTTTGCTCTTTAGCTTTGTTCTTTTTGCTTTAGTTTATCTTGGGTTTGGGCTGAATGAAAGCCTCTGGGCGCTTTGGCTGTTATTTTTCCTTTTCGGGTTCGTTGACGGTACCAAAGAGGGCACGCAGAGAGCGCTCATTGCTGACCTTGTTCCCAGCGAGCGAAGAGCAAGCGCATACGGAGTTTACTACGCTATTGTCGGTGCGCTTATGTTTCCTTCCAGTGCCATTGCTGGTCTTGTTTGGAAGAAATTTGGTGCGCAGGTGGTTTTTAGCTATGGCGCCTGTCTCGGGCTGATTTCTGCTGTTCTTTTATTTTTCCTCCTTCCTGACCAAATAAATCCTTCCCAAAATCGTATTAAATAATGAGAGGTTTGAAAGAAAAGACGCCAAGTGATGAGCAGTTGTTCTTAAACTGGCGAGATGGAGATTTGGAAAGCTTTGAGCTACTTTTAGAGCGCTATCAAGCTCGGCTCTTTCGCACCATTTTAGCCTGGACAAAAGATTTTCAGCTGGCAGAAGACATTTTTCAGGAGACTTGGATGAAGGTAATTGCCCATAAACAAGACTTTGACTCACAAAAGAAATTCTCCAGTTGGATTTTTCAAATTGCGCTCAACCTTGTCCGAGATAGCTGGAGAAAAAACCAGCGCCAGCAAAAGGAAATTGAGCTGGAATTTGTATCCGCTAATCCTGTTTCCTTTCATCCTGAGCAAAGCTTGGAGTATAAGGAGCGCAAGGAAAGGCTTTTATGGGCGCTTTTTCATCTTTCTGAGGCTGAGCGGGAGGTTTTTGTGCTCAGGCATTTTGCTGAAATGAGCTTTGCTGAAATTGCAGATATGCTGGGAATTAACCTCAACACAGCTCTGGGAAGAATGCATCAGGCAGTGAAAAAGCTTAAAAAACTTTTCGGAGAGGAGTGATGGAGCACCGGCAATTTGAAGAGATGCTTTTGCTCTATTTCTATGGAGAGCTAAGCGAAGAGGAGCGCAGAGAATTTGAGGAGCACTATCGGAGCTGTCCGCTCTGCCAGAAGGAATATGCTCAGCTCAGCAAATTATCTTTCTGGCTGGAAGAGCTAGAGAGCATAAAGCCCAAAGAAAAAACTTTAAAGAGAATTCGCTCGCAGGCAAGAAAAAGCGCTACCAAGCCTTTGTTTGAGCGGATTTTCGCCTTTCCTGCTTATCTTCGCTGGTCGCTTAGCTTTTTAGGTGCTCTTATAATTTTTGGCATCATCGCTTGGCAGGTGTGGAAACTACCCGGCGGAACTGCCCTTTCTAATTATGACCTTTGGAACTTTGCAGAAAATGTTGAGCTTTTAAACGAGCAGGCTCAGGCGCTGGTTTATGATGTTAATGAGCAGATAAGCTCATCAAACCTGCTTTCTCAAAAGCAGGATTATATCTCCCAGCTCGAGCTGGAAATAGAAGAAGTGGAACTGCTTGCAAGCGGTGTCTTTGAAATCTAACCCCAAACCAAGGAGGTAAAAAATGAAAAAGATATTAATAGCTATTTTGGCACTCGGTTTGATTTTAATTCTTCCTAGCTTTGCAACTGCTCAAGAGCCTGTGCTGGAAGAACCAGAAATTGCTCTTCCGCCAGAATCTCCTCCACCTGCTCAGCACGGTATGCATAGAGGAAAAATGGGAATGATGGATATGAAAAGACAACGGGCAGAGATGCGCAGGCGGTATCTGGAAAGAATCAAAAGAGAAGACCCGGAAAGGTATGAGCGCCTTTTGAAGATAAGAGAGCTGGCAAAAGAGTACCGGGAAGCTAAAAGCGATGCTAAGAAAAAAGAGATAGAAAAAAAGCTCCGACCACTGGTAGATGCTGAGCTTCGTGCCCAGCAGGAAGAAGCCAAAAAGAAACTGGCAGAGCTGGAAAAAAAGCTTAAAAGAATGAAAAAGATTTTGAAAAAGCGTGAGCAGAACTGGGATGAGGTGGTGGATTATAATCTCAAGAAGATTACCGGTCAGCTTGATTATCTTGAATTCCCCGGTTTAAGACCCACTCCGCCAGTAAGAATACAACAACCGCCACGGTCTGCCCCTCCACAACAATAATGTGGCTTGAAAGGGCGGAGAAGGGCTTTTTCTTCTCCGCCCGTGCTATCTTAAAATCACCCGTAGCCTATCAAGATAAATTATGAGCATTACCAGCCAACTGGCCAAAGCCAGCAGTGCCAGGTATAATTTCTTTCTATCCCAGATTTTTACATCTGCCCAAAAAGCTCCTGCTAAAATGATAAAAAGCGGAAGCATTGGCTGGCGAAATCTGCTCAGACCAAAAAAGAAGGCGCAAACCGATGTGTAGTAAAAAACCAGAAAAGCAACAAATGCTCGGAAGGGCTTTTCCTTTGAAGTGGCAAATCCGAGAAAAGCAAAGAGCATCATCAGCAAATAACTTCCCGAGCAAATAATCCTAAACCACCTTCCCTGATATTTCTTCAGCCTGTCAAATCCAACAAGCTTTTCAATAGGAACCCTGCGGTAATATCTTTCATAAAAGATATTTTTGTAAATAAACTGATTGGGTGTGTAGAGGTCAATTATTTTTATTGGGATTCTTTTAATAGTAAGAACTGGATGTGCAAAGATAAAATTAAAAGCGTTCTTAAGCTCACATTTTATCTCCTCACATATATTTTTTCCTTCACAGCGCTCCCGCTCTGTCTTGCAAAGACGACGATAAATACGAAACTCTGTATGGGGAGAAATACCGATATTATGGGATACAAAGAGGTTGTATCTGATGCAGGTATCTATAAGGATAAAACACCGCTCAACCTTGTAATTCTTTGCTGTCTGAAAAGATACAGGAAAAAGTGTTGCCAGAATAAAGATTCCCGCACTCAAAAATCTTTTCTTTTTTTCTGCAGGGAAGAAAAGAAAGAGGTGAAGGGCAAAAAGAGGGAGAAAGTAAAAATTTACCGAGCGAGTTAAGCTGGCTATACCATTTAAAAAACCGCTTGCTCCCACCCAAAGGTAGGAATTTTTTCGCCTGCCATCAATGGCATAAAAATAAACCGCCACCGCGCTGAGAAAGAAAGCAAGGAAAAATGTCTCAGAGAACAAAAGATAAGCAAAGCTTGCTAGCTCAGGATAAAAGCAGGCAAAAGAGCCAGCAATAAAAGCGGTTTTTTTATCAAAGACCTTTCTGGCAATTAAATAGATTAAAAATATTTCAAAGCTGTGAAAAAGGAGCTGTTTGATTCTCACAACAAGCATAGCCACATCATTAAAAATCAGGCGGTTAAATCCTATAAAAATTGGATATAAAGGTGCCTGATTGTTCAGCTCACAGAAATAATTTCTCAAGACACGAAGGCTATTATGCCAGTATCTATATTCATCACCGACCAGAGGCAGGAAGCGAAAATCTTTTAAAAGAATAAGTTTAAAAGCCAAGCTTA
>CAZQJX010000143.1:0-5693 GCA_964592965.1 uncultured bacterium | reverse complement strand
AAATTGGGATGAAAGCGGAGTTGATTGTTTGTTTGTTGAGATAGCGGAAAGTAAAACAACCTCTTATCTAAATTGGGCTATGGTCAGGGGAGATAGCATTTCAGGCAATGGTGGTCCTTTGGAGACTTACGGAGATTCAGTTGAGCTCACTAAAACCACATATCGCTTATATGCTAAACATTGGGGTAGCACCATGACATACTTTTATAGATATATTTGTCGTTCTTCTTATATTTCATCAACTTTTCTTGTTTCTGAATTTGATAAGTTTAAAGGCTTTGATGTTGAAAGTTATACTCCTGTAGCAGGGAATCAAACTGCCAAACAAATATGGCTTTATGGAATTTATATTAATGGTGCAAGGTTAGAGGATAAATATACTTCAATTTCCGATGCTGTTTCCCAATTGTGGTTTAAAGAAATTAAAGGAGAGGAAGGGACACCTTTATTTTTCACTGAAGGAAGTGCTCTTAAAGTTATAGAAGTTTTTGATTATGATTACTTTCAAGATGAGCCTCCTACACAGATTCTTGACTTTAATACAACCACTCCCTTGGTTATGACTGATTCAAGTAGTGAAGATGGTTATCTTTATTTTGCACCGCAAGGCTCAAGCACGGTTTCGGTTATTTCTGCCAATCCGGGAATATATAACCTTGAACTGGACACAGGCACTACCATAGAGGTTGAGGAATTTAAAATCCGTTTTTCAACCGATACCGGAAAATATTACACCATTGCCATCTGTCCGCAATTTGCCATCTCACCTGATGACTGCGAACGCACTATCACCTATGGAGATATAACATCTGACCCGCAGGAGATTACTCTTTCCAGCCGAGATGTTGGGGAGGGGGAGCATATTCTTGGCATATTTGTTCGTGATTCAAAATACTCTCCTTATCATCAGGGAAGGAGTGCGCTAAAAGTTAGCATTAATCTTCCGCCTCTTGCTCAGGATTTTTCGCTAGGATTTGGTGAGGAAAAGATTTATATAAAATTTAAAAGCCAGTCAGCAGAAGATATCGCACGATACATAATTTACTACGGCACCAATTGCTCTGCGCCATTAGATGAGCCAGAAAAGATTGATGATACTGGCGGTGATGGTGACCCAGCTTCTCCGATTATCATTTCCAATCCCGAGCCAGACCATAAATACGAAATTAAAGTAGTCAATTTGGTCAATGACCAGACTTATTGTGTGCAGATAGTTACTGAGGATAGCTCTGGTCAAAAATCTATCAGTTTGCGCAAAACCATAACTCCTCAGGAGACTTTTACTTTGACTGAAATGGAAGGAGAGGAGGGCGGACTGGATTGTCTTGGAAGCGTAAATCAAGGTCGGGCGATAGAGCCAACAGAGCATTTATCAGGGGAGATGGGCGCAGAGCTGGCTTTGCTTTTTCTGCCCCTTTTTGTGCTTATGTGCTGGAAAATCAGATTAAGGAGAAAAAAATGAAAAGAGGGATTTTTGGGCTCATCATTTTAATTTTCCTTTTATCTTTTTCAAGCTGGGCGCAGGAGAAAAAAGAGAAAAAGCAGGAGCTTAAAGAGCCAAAGTCCAATTATTCTTTTCAGCTATGGTATGGGCTTTATTATTTCAGGCACTCAGAGAGTTTTAAGGAGATTTATGGTGAGGAATATTTTGAGCCTTTTGGCATAACCTTTGGTGGGTATCCGATTAAGAATCTGGGCATTAGCCTGAATGTTGGTTATGCGCATAGGCTTGGATTTGCTGTAAGTGCGGAGACAGGCGAGCAGAGTATGGAAAAGCTGAGGCTGATTTTGGTTCCTGTTCAGCTGGAGCTGAGCTACAGGTTTGATTTTCTTGAAGAGCAATTTCTTGTGCCCAGCGTGGGTGTGGGCGGTGATTGGTGGTATTTTAAAGAGCATATTTATGATGGTGAGGATGTAGAGGGAGATAAAACCGGCTGGCATGCTGTTGTTGGGCTGGGCATTCTTTTGGACAGAATAGACCCTACCTCAAGATTTATTCTAGAGGATGAATTTGGCATTGAAAATGTGTTTTTAAATTTTGAAGTTCGCTGGTGCTGGCTGGAGAGCGAAGACGGGCTGGATTTAAGCGGAACAGGATATTCTGCTGGGCTTTTGTTTGAATTTTAGCTCTCTTTTGGAGATGTGAGATTGAAGCGGAATCTGAAAGCGGTTTTGGAATATGATGGCTCTAGGTTTCACGGCTGGCAATACCAACTGGGGGTGAGGACTGTTCAGGGGGTTTTTGAAGAGGCTCTTGCTCGGCTGACAGGAGAACCTATTCGGGTGATTGCTGCCAGCAGAACTGATGCCGGGGTGCATGCACTTGGTCAGGTGGTTAATTTTCGCACCGAGAGCAGGCATTCGCCAGAGGTATTTGTCAGAGCTTTAAATGCCATTTTGCCCAGAGATATTGCTGTGCTCTCCTGCCAAGAAGTTGATTATAAATTCAATGCCCGCTTTTGGGCAAAGGGAAAGATTTACAGATACATAATCTATAATGCTTCCATCAGGAGAGCTTTTGGGCATAATTATTCCTGGCATATTCCAGAGCCTTTGGATATAGATGCGATGCGCGAAGGAGCAAAATATCTTATTGGTGTGCATAATTTTGCATCTTTTCAGGCACGCTCCCGAGACCAGCTGGAAAAAGACCCGGTAAGAGAGGTGAAAAGAATAGACATTTTCAATGGCAAGAACAGCTATATCTGCATAGAAATAGAGGCACGCTCCTTTTTGAAACAGATGGCAAGAAATATTGTCGGAACATTGATTTTAGCAGGTAGGGGAAAGATACCGCCAGAGGGGATTAAAGAGATTCTGGAAGCGCAGGATAGAAGAGTAGCGGGTCCCACAGCTCCTGCTGGCGGTCTTTATCTGGTTAAGGTTTTTTACGAGGAGGAGGAAAAATGAAAAGATATGTGCTGATAGCGGGTTTGGTTTTTTTAGGGATTTTCTTTGCCTGCGATGACATATCAGGACCAGCTCCTAATCCCCGTGCTGAGCGGAAAAAAGAGGTAAAAGAAGAGGTAAAAAAGCGTGAGGTCTCAAAGCAGGAGCTTATTCAAACATACAATTTAATCATTGAGATAAGAAACGGCTTGGTGAGGTGGCAGGAGAAACTGGATGAGGCAAAGAAGACAAGCGAAGGGCTATTTACTGTTCGCAGGAACAAATTTAGAGAATGGGCTGGTCATTATGATGGAATGCTAGCGGTTCGTCAGGAATGGTATGACCCGAAGAAGAACAAATTTCCATCTGAGCATCCTGCCGTTCCTCTCTGGCTGGCAATAAGGTCAGCAAGAGATTTGATTGAAAGCTATATTTATCACAATCAGCTGGGCAGACCGCTTAATCCATCAATAGAAACCGAGTTGAGAAAATGGCTGGATGAGTTCAAAGAAAAAGTAGATAAATGGGAATTCCCCGAATACAAGCCCGCTCCACCACCCAAAATTAAACAATCAAATCAGTAAAGCTGATAAAGCTCTATTGTAAAAGGACCGCTTTGAATTAAGACAAATTTATTATCCTCGCTTACCAGTATCTTTTCTGGAGCTTTTGACCAGTTTTTTGACCAGAGAGTTTTCATATCCAGCAGACGAACAAGGCGTGCATAACCCACTCCCTGCTTGCTGATGCCATAGAGAAAAACCGTTTTATCATCAAGTGAGAAATTGAGCATTTTGCAAGGGACAAAATCTATTTTGCCCAATGCAGTAGTTTGCGCCCTTGATTTGATATGCTCAATCAAATCTCGGGTGCGCCAAATCCAAATCCGATGAGCTAAATCCTGATAAGCTACCAAACTGCCATCATAACTTACTGTAGCAATCAAACCCGTAAATATCACCTGCTCCAAACTCACCCGATTGGTAAGATATATCTGATTCTTTGATTTGAGCAATAAAAATGGCTGAGATAGAACCACCTCCGCACCACTAGATATGCTGAGAAACTTCATACCAGAGGGAAGCTCCCAGACCCGCCTTCCTTTCATATTCAAAATCAAGCCAAAAGCAGAATCATAAATAAACTGCTCATCTGGGTCAAAGCCTATATACCAAAGATAGGTTTCCCGCTCCCAGAGCCGATTTAAATTGCGGTCATAAACATAAATCTTTTTTGTCACCGGGTCACCGAAAACAATATAATTGCCCTTTGGACTCAAAACCGAGTTAAAATAACGATAAGGATTGAGCGCGCTGATAAGCTCCTCACCATTTTTGTTATAGATATGCACTGTCAGGTTGAGCAGGGTTTGAGGACCTGTCTTCGGCTTGGAGCTGGTTTGAAACAAAATAATGCTTCCATCTCTACTAATCCCCGCTCCACAAACATATTTAAAACCCTTTTTCTTCCAGAGCTGTTTGCCTGTGGTATCAAGCAGAGAAATCCATTCAGTTGTATGGACAAGAACATCACCGCTGGAGCGGGCAAGATATATCCCTTTAAGCTCTTTTTTATATGTTTTAAAAAAGACAAGGTCTTTGGGCTTGTGCTTTTGAGCTGAAAGCAGGAAGATGTTAAGAAAAAGTAAAAATATAAACGATTTTTTCATATCAATTAACTTAAACCAACTTGTGCCTTAAGTAAAGCAGTTGAAAAGCAGAGAAATTAAGTTATGATAGCTTTGCTTAAACTCAATCGTAGAGGAGGTTGAAGATGAGTAAGAGGGTGGGAATTTTAACTGGCGGAGGAGATTGCCCAGGGTTAAACGCGGTAATTCGGGCAGCGGTTGTAAAGGGCACCCGTTATTATAATTTTAAATTTATTGGCTTAAAGAACGGCTGGGCAGGACTGCTTGATTTTGAGTGGGAACACCTTGACCGAGAAAAGGTCTCTGGCATTCTTCATCGGGGCGGAACCATTCTTGGCACAAGCAGAACCAATCCCTGCAAGAGCAAAGAGATAAAGGAGCTGGCAATAGAGAATTACAAAAAACTTCGTTTAGATGCGCTTATTGTTATTGGTGGAGAAGATACTCTTGGTGCAGGGCTTGAGCTTTACAAAGCTGGATTGAACATAGTCGGCGTGCCCAAAACCATTGACAATGATGTTGGCGGAACAGATTTTACCTTTGGATTTGATACTGCTGTGCAGATTGCCACTGAAGCTATAGATAGGCTTCATACCACCGCAGAATCCCATCATCGGATTGTAGTGGTTGAGGTAATGGGAAGGCATGCAGGATGGATTGCCACCTTTGCTGGAATAGCTGGTGGAGCAGATGTGGTTTTAATTCCAGAGGCGCCTTTTAAACTGGAAGATGTGGTTCAGGTGATTAATGCGCGAAAAGAAAGGGGGAGAAATTTCAGCATTGTGGTCATTGCTGAAGGAGCATATCCTGAAGGGAAAAAAGATGAATACCTGAAAAGCAAACGGGTAGATGAATACGGTCATATCCAGCTCGGTGGTGTGGGCGCAATTTTAGCCAGAGATTTAGAGAAGCTAACAGGCATAGAATGCAGAACAACTATTCTCGGTCATGTTCAGCGGGGTGGCACGCCAACAGCTTTTGACCGAGTATTAGCCACCAGATATGGAATATGCGCAGTGGATATGGTAAATAATGAGCAGTGGGGAATGATGGCGGGATTGAAAGGAACCGAGGTAGTTCCTGTGCCTCTTGAAGAAGCTTTAAAAGAAGAAAAGAAAGTGCCACTTGGATTATATGAGGTAGCAAAAGTGTTTTT
>CAZQJX010000142.1:0-5707 GCA_964592965.1 uncultured bacterium | reverse complement strand
TTGCCCGCACCCATTTGTCCACTGCCCTGGGAAGCGCTGCTCCCGGATAAGGAACGCCAAATCCCATTGTGTCGCAAATCCTGATTTTAATTTTCTGCTTGGCTTCATCTGCCAGCTTCATCAGCTCCTGAGCGAAAGGAACGCAAAAGCCATAAACATCTGCTCGAGTTGCATCTTCAAAATGACAGCGGGGTGTAATGCCTATACTCAACGCTTCTTTCACAATCGCCAGATAATCTTCCATTGCCTGCTTTCTGGTTTTGCCTAGTTTAAGGTAAATATGATAGTCAGAAACTGAGGTTAAAATTCCAGTTTCGCTCAGCTCCATCTCTTTTACCAGCTTAAGGTCTTCTTTTTTAGCTCTTATCCAGCCAGTGATTTCAGGATAGCGAAGCCCCAGCTCTCGGCATTTTTCTACTGCTTCCTTGTCTTTTTTCGAATAAAGGAAAAATTCGCTTTGACGAATCACTCCATTAGGACCGCCCAGCCGACTCAGCATTTTAAAAAGCCTGACGATTTGTTCCACTGTATAGGGCTTTCGTGCCTGCTGACCATCACGGAAAGTTGTATCAGTAATAAAAATTTCTTTGGCAGGCTGGGGCGGAATAATCCTGAAATCAAAAGGTGTGCGGGGAACTTCCACATAAGGAAATATGTCTCTCATCAAGTCCGGCTCAGCTCGGTCCATAAGGCTGTATCTTTCGTGTCCTGCCCTGACTTTAAGCAGTAAGTTTTTGCTATCGTCCCATTTAATCATTCTGCTTTCCCTCCTTTGGTGTTTTTAGCACACAAATATCCCTTTTAAAGCTAAATTTATTTTTGATTTTTTTCCCTGAATTATTCAGGGTAGGAGAGCCATTTGGCTCCCCATTCAGTTTGGAGGAATTCTTTTATTCGTTTCTTTCCTTTAAAAGGATACCATAAAAAGTCGTGGAAGACAAAACTGCCGAAGACAAAGAAATAAACAAGCGGGGTGTGAAAAAAAATTTTCTGGAATCTGCTTAGCCAAGAGCTGAACCAGAAAGGCTTGACAAAAGCAACCGCTGCGTTAACTCCCACCTCAAACCCCCAGTTCTGCCGAGAAATGTCATCTCCCACCACCTCAATTTCAGCTGGGTCGCCCACTCCCAATCCCCGCTCGTGCGCCAGGCGAATATATTTTATCTGCATAGGGTCAAACCCCATCATTTTGGACGCAATAGCATCAATTGCCACTTGGTCTTGACTGGCTAAAATAACATTTTTTATCTCCGGCTTCATTGTTCGTGGACCAGGACCATTCCCTGCAACTGTTCCGTCCATCACAGCAAAAATTCCAGGGTGAATCTCTTTTTGAATAGCTAATAGGTCAACCAAAGTTTCGTGGATTACGCTATGGGTGTAATGGCGTTTGGTATTGAGCAGACCGCCAAAAGCGTTTTTCATCGCACCAGTGGTGGTAGTATAAACATGACATTTAGCTGTTGGCAGGTGGATGATGTTTTTGCCTATGAAAAAGTCAGGTATGCGAATTCCTTCAGGATAGATACTGGGAAGCGCTATCATCTCCGTCTTGGGCTCATACTTTATCCAGTTCATATCTTCTTTGCGACAGTTATAAAGCACAGGCACATCAAAGCGCTGAAAAATAGGGAGAAATTTATTGAGCCTTTCGCCTTTGTAGGGATTAGTCACAACTGTGTCGTTTTCAACTGCGTAAATTTCTTTGTAGTTGTTTTGACGAAGATAGCTAATCACGCTTTCCAATTGCCAAGGAGTGGTGTTAGCAGCTGGATAAAAGTAATGCCAGGAAATGTTGGGTTTGATGATGGTTGGGATATCAGGCGAAAGCGCTTCTTTAAGCCCTGCCAGTTCAAGAAGTCTTATGTAGTCATCATTAACTCTTTCCGGAGTAGTAAATAATACCGCAACTTTAGCCCGTGCCATCTTTTCACCTCTCAAGTTATTTTTATTTTATTTTGACATCTGGTTGTTGATTTTTCAAAGCCATTACTTCAAAAATTTAAATATAGAAATTTTTGAATATAAGGCTATTTTTAAAGTTTAAATCAAAAAGTAGATTTTTACAAACCAAGTTTTAAAACAGCATTTGAAGATTTATCGCCTTTCTATCCCGAAGGTATGTTTTTTAAAAAATTCTTTAGCCCCTTCTTAAATTTAATGACAGATTCGGTCAATATCCCTAAGGTAGCTCAAAAATTTTTATACAAAAATGTTTTTTTGACCGAATCTGTCATTAAAGTTCTGAAACCGAGCAAAATCCAGCTGAATCATAAGCATAAAGGAGGGGGAAAGATGATAGGAATTTTCCCTTACCGAAGCACAGTTGAGCTGGATAAATTTCCAACTTCAACTTTTAAATTCATCCTTATTTGTGCAGTTGTTCATCTAATTACTTGGCGAATAAAAGCCGTTCCAACTAAATTTTTCGAGCTATTAAACTGGTTTGAAAATCTTGGATTTTCTCCTGAAAATCCTTTAAGCGCTTTAACCTGTATTTTTGTTCACGCAGATTTTGGGCATTTATTTTTCAATATGTTCTTCTTTTGGCTCTTTGCCAGCGCCATAGAGGTTAAAGAAGGTAAAAGGAAGTTTTGGAAGTTGGTCATTATTTCTGCTTTTTTCTCTAGTTATTTTTCCTATTTGCTAAAATGGCTTTTTTTATTTGCACCAGATTATGGCAACCCTGATATAAGGTTGGAAAGAGAATTTTCTCTTTGGCGCACTTCTGTTGGCGCCAGTGGGGTAGTTAGCGCTTTTGCTGGTGCTTATTTGGTAAGGTTTTGGAGGAGCAAACTTTATGCGGTTGTAGATGTATTCGGTGTTCCTGTAAAAAGGGTGATTATCTCTCCTTGGGTGATGGTTTTAGTTTATTGGTTTATCAATGACTTAGTTATAGGCATACTTTATCAGGGGTTTTTACCTTTTACCCGCACTGGTCATTTTGCTCATTTAGGTGGATATATCAGCGGGTTTTTTCTTGCTTGGAGATGGGGTTTTCATAAGCATATGAAAAAAGACTGGCTCTTGGAGCAAGCAGAAGAACTAAAAACCGCTCCTTTCACCGGTAGCGAGCCTGCTTTAAAAATTTATCTGGAAGCGCTTGCATTTGACCGCAAAGATGCGCATATCCTTTTGGAGATAGCTCGTCTTTATTATCGTTTGCAAAATTACGAGAAAAGCTATGAATACTATCGGTGGGCGATTATCAGATTGTTTGAGCAAAAGAATAAGGATGAGCTGGAAAAGGCTTATCAGGAAGCGCTCAGCAGGGTGGAGCTGGTTTTCCTTTCAGAAAAACAGCTTGAACTTGTAAGACTTTTGCTAAAGTGCGGGGAATGGCAACTCGCCCAATATGCTCTTGAAAAATATATTTCTGAAATGAGCAAAAGACCAAAACTGTCCAAAGCAAAATCCTCCTACATCAGGGCAAACATAATTTTAGCATACATTCTTGATTTTTACCTGCACCATACCCAGCAGGCAAGAGAATTGGTGACGAAAATAATTCAGGAATTTCCAAACTATCCTATTTCAAGATATTTAAAGCAGAGGCTTGAAAATTGTAAAGATGATGAGCTTTTTTACATAAATCCTAACATTAAAGGATTTCCCTTTATTAATAAACCAGCTCGCAAAAAAGTCAAAAAGGTCTTTTCTATGCCGGCTAAAAAAGAATTTTTTAAGTTTCAGGTCAATAAAAAATATTTAATTCTTTTGGCTTTGTCTGTTCCTCTGGGTTATTTACTTTTCGTTTTGATAATTAGCTTAATGCCCATACTTTCCGCTGTATTCAGGGGTATTTTTGGTTTCTGAAAATTTATTAATGGAGGTCTTTTGCAGTGGTTGCACCAGTGAGGGTGCCGTATTTGACACCGCGAAGGGCAATTAAGCTATCTGCAAGTGTCTTAACATCTCTTGCTCTTCCCCGTGCAATAATAACTTCAAGACAATGGCGGTGGTCTAGATGAATATGCATTGAGGTGATGACCTTGCCTGAAAACTCATGCTGAAGATGATTGAGCTTTTGGTTTAATCCCGGTGTATGATGGTCATAGATTAGAGTGATAGCGCCAACTGTCTCCCGATTATGGCTCCATTCTTCCTCAATCAAAGCCTTTCGGATTAAGTCCCTGATGGCTTCCGAGCGGTTTTGATACTTATGCTTTTTTAAAAACTGGTCAAATTGCTCAAGTAGCTCTGCTTCCATTGAGACGCCAAAACGCTTTAACTCTTTCTCTGACCTTTTCATCATTTTTATTATTAGCTTTTATTTTTTCTTGTCAACTTGCAAAAAGATAAAATGATAGGCTGGGTTTTGGTTAAAAATTTATTTAAAATTTTGCAAAATTTTCTTGTCTTTTTAAATAAAATTTAGTAAAATTTTATAAAATTAATTTCAAACGAAAGGATAAGCAGTGAAAAGATTTTGGATTGGCTGGTTGGTTTTATTCTTTGCTTTCTTTTTAACTGGGAGCTGGATTGGATATAACTTTCCTTTAAAAACTTCCCAACCCAGCTGTCTTGGCGTGGTAGGAGATGCCCTTGAGCTCGCTCCTGAACAACTACCTGCTTTTCCAGAAGGCGAAAAAGAAAATGTCCGGGAAGTAAGCTATGAGATCAGAGCTGGTGATAATTTGTATGCGGTTTTAAAGCAATTCGGAGTCTCTGACCAGATAATTGTTGAATGGAAGAAAAGAGCAAAGCCTCTTTATAATCTAAATTTGGTTCATCCTGGGCAAGGGTTTTGGCTCCACTACAGCCCTGATGGAAAGTTAAATCAGTTTGAGCTGGAAATTTCACCTAGCAAAAGCCTGCTTATAACCAAAAGAGGAGAAAGCTGGAGAGCAGAGATTGTTATTAGAAAGGCAAAACCAAAATCTGAGCCTGTTGTGCATAAATTTTATCAGGGGGAGATTAAGACCAATTTTTATCAGGCAGGCATTGCGTCTGGTATGAGCCCGAGCTTAATTATGGATTTAGTTAATATCTTTGCCACCCAAATTGATTTTTCTTTGCAAATGAGAAAAGGTGATATGTTTTATGTGTTGACCGAAAAGTATTCATCAGGAGATGAGCGGGTTTTGGTAGCAAAATTTACTATAAAAGGAAAAACCTATCAGGCTTACTATTATGAAGATGAAAAAGGCTCAGGATATTATGATGAAAAAGGCACAAGCCTGCGTGGGTTTTATTTGATTAAGCCGGTAAAAGGAGCGAGGATAAGCTCTGGATATACTTATCGGCGCTATCATCCCATTCTTCATTGCTGGCGACCGCATCTGGCGGTTGACTATGCAGCTCCACTGGGCACACCTGTTCGGGCAGCCGCTGATGGCGTAGTTGTTTATGCAGGCTGGTATGGAAGTTATGGCAACTACATTGCCATTCGGCATAACTCTGTTTATTCAACAACTTATGGTCATCTGCACAGGATTGCTCGTGGGATTAAAAAAGGTGTGAGAGTAAGACAGGGCCAGATTATCGGTTATGTTGGAATGACAGGTCTGGCAACAGGACCGCATTTGTGCTATCGGGTAATTAAAAATGGAAGGAGTATAAATCCGCTTCGTTTTAAAGGGGAAAAGGGAAGAAAGCTTAAAAATATTAAAAAGTTTGAACAGACAAAATTGGCTTTGGAAAAGGAGTTTAAGCGCTATCAGCAGGAATATCTTGCAAAAAGAGCGTCCAGCCTGAGCACCAGCCT
>CAZQJX010000141.1:0-5779 GCA_964592965.1 uncultured bacterium | reverse complement strand
AAGAAATATCTTGCTTGAAAAGTTTATCCTTTTGGCAGGAAGCCAAGCGCTTGGAGATTCGCTTGTTCTTGCATATTTTGGCAAAACCTGCTTTTAAATCTCCTAAAGATTGGCACAAGCTTGCTCAACGCTTTTGAAAAGCCAGATTGTCAGATGCAGTTTAACTTTTCGGTTAAAGTAATTTATACAAAAATTTTTATGCCAATTTGAATAAAATTTAGCTCTCTTTTGCTTTTACTTCTGATTTTTTAAATTTTAGAATTGTATTTCTCTGGCATTTAGGATTTAATTTTTGCCTCCAATTCAGCGCAGGTTTGAAAGCTTTGGGCAAAATAAAATCAATGATAGTGTTTGCCAGCAATTAGCGAGTTTAGAGCGGACTTTAGAAATTTAAATCGCTAATGGAACAGAATTTAGTTGGCTGGAACAGGCTTTTGATTTTACCAATAAGCTTTTGCTGGTAAAAGGTGTTAAATTTTTGGCGCTTTGATTGCCTTAAATAGCGCCGTCTTCCAGTCCCTCATACATACTTTCAATCAGGTCTTTGTATTTTTCATAAACAACTTTCCGCTTAAGCTTTAATGTGGGTGTGACCTCTCCCGCCTCTTGCGTGAACTGGTGAGGAAGAATTTTAAAGCGCTTGATGGTAGCATAGCTTGGCAGTTGCTTATTGAGCTCGGCAATGCGTGATTCAATGAGTTTATAAACCTCGGGCTTTTGGCTCAGCTCGGCAAAATCTTTGTATTTAATTCCCTGACTATCTGCCCATTCTTTAATTGCTTCTTCATCTAAGGTGGCGAGTCCGACAAGGAATTTCTTTTTATCTCCGAAGCAGATGAATTCGCTGATATACATATCGGTTTTCATCAGGTTTTCTATATTTTGAGGAGCAATATTTTTCCCACCCGCGGTGATAATAATGTCTTTTTTTCGGTCAGTAATTTTCAAAAATCCATCTTCGTCCATCTCGCCGATGTCCCCGGTGTGGAACCAGCCTTCTTCATCAAAGGCTTCTTTGGTTTTCTCTTCGTCTTTAAAATATCCTTTAAAGACATTTCCGCCCTTGATAAGAATTTCGCCATCTTCAGCAATTTTTATCTCCACACCTTTTAAAGGCAAGCCCACAGTTCCGATTTTGATTTTTCCCGGACGGTTGATGGTTGCAGGTGCGCTGGTTTCGGTCATTCCCCATCCTTCCAGAACCAGTATGTCCAGAGCGTTGAAGAACTCAAGGATTTCTGGGGAGATGGGCGCAGCTGCGCTTACCATAAATTTTATCCTTCCTCCAAACCGGGCTTTGATTTTTCGAAAGACCAAAAATTTGGCAAGATAAAACTTTAGCGCCAGTCCCAAAGGCATTGGCTGGCGGTTGATTCTGTAAGGAACTGCTTTTCTTCCCACTCCCACTGCCCACCAGAAAAGCTTTTTCTGAAGAGCAGGTCCCTGCTCAATTCTTTTGATGAGCGCAGAGTAAATCTTTTCATAAACCCTTGGCGCTCCGAGAAGAATGGTGGGCTTGGTTTCTAAGATGTTGGAGGTGAGCTTATCAATTCCTTCGGCGATGGCGATTTTAATACCCCGAAAGATGCCAAAATAAATTCCGCCAATTCGCTCATAAGCGTGAGCATAAGGAAGATAAGAAAGCTCAATGTCTGAATAATCAACGCTCAAAAGCCCTTCAAGTACATCTTCAATTGCGTGATACACCCAGATGATATTTCCGTGAGTGAGCATAGCTCCTTTGGGCGGTCCTGTTGTGCCGGAGGTGTAGATTAAGGTTAAAAGGTGGTCTGGGGTAAGGCTTTCAACCCGCTTGTCCAGTTCATCAGGGTTTTTGCTGGCGTATTCCCTTCCCAGCTGGCGGAGCTGGCTGAAGGTAATGGCATCTTCAGGAAGGTTTTCCAGCTCATCAAAAACAATGATTTTTTCAAGATGGGGCATTCGCTCTTTTCTCTGGTCAAGCTTTTTAAGCTGTGCCCAGTTGGAGACGAAAATAAACCTTGCCTCTGAATGATTAACAATATACTCCACCTCATCAACTAGGTTGGAGGGATAAATAGCGGTAGTGGCACCGCCAGCGGATATGATGCCAAAATCCGCATAAATCCACTCCAAGCGGTTCTCGCTCAAAATGCACACGCGGTCGCCTATGTTCAAGCCAAGAGCTATTAATCCATTGGCAACTTCACGCACAACCTGAGAGGCTTCTTTCCATTTGATTTCACGCCACTTTCCCTTTTCTTTGTTCAAAAACAAAATGAGGTCGGGATGGGTGCGTGCCCGGTCAAAAAATTTTTGAGGAATGCTCCTTTCTTGCTCGGTCAAGGCTTCCCTCCTCGGTTGAGGTTGATTCTTTCCAATTATTATATACTGATTTCAGCCGAGATGGGTAGTCAGAGATAATACCATCTACTCCTATTTCAAGCAATCTTTTGATTTCGCTTTCTTTGTTTGCCTTCCAGGGAATGATGAGTGCGTTTCTTTTTCGGGCAAATTCAATTATAAACTGGTCAACCAAATTGGCAGTGGGATGAACAGAAAAAGGATGGGAAAAGTATGCGAACCAGATTTTTCTCAGCCAGTGCCAGCTATCATCAAGGAAGTTAAGCCCGATTTTTAAGCTGGGGTCGAGCATAAGTATGCGCAAAAGAATCATCGGGTTGAAGCTGGAGATAATCACTCTTTCTTCAAGCCCGCGCTTTTTGATGATTTGGACCACTTTTTCTTCCAAGCCATCCGTGTGGATGCTTTTCCCTTTGAGCTCAAGGTCAAAGATGAGCTTATCTGCGAACAGCTCAATCACTTCCTCAAAAAGTGGGACACGCTCGCCTTGAAAGCGCTCGCTGAACCACCTGCCGACATCTAGTTTTTTCAGCTCCTCGTAAGTATAGGCGCTTACCGGCGCACGGGTGCCAGTGATGCGGGCAATGGTGGCGTCGTGAACCACAACAACCTCACCGCTTCGGCAGAGCCTTAGGTCAAATTCTATTCCGTCCATTCCTGCGGAAAGAGCGAGCTGGAAGGCACTGAGCGTGTTCTCAGGAGCTTCTCCGCACGCGCCCCGATGACCGAAAAGAAGAACCTTTTTGGTCGTTGAAAAATTGTTCATCATTATTTAATTTGAACAAAATTTAGCTTTTTGAAAAGCTCATTAGCATTTGCTAGAAAATTTATTTTTCTTTGAGTAATCTCTCCATAATTTGCTTTTTCAAAAGCTCAGCGTTTTTAAGCTCAACATATATAGTATGAGATGGTAGATTTGGATTTTGGCTGAGCTTAAAGATATAGCCTCCTTTTTTGCTTTCAATCATTTTCACTGGGCTTTGAATAACTTTCCCTGCAAAAAGCTCTGGATGAAAGGCAAGAGCAGAAGCAATCAATCCGTGCAGGGGCATTCCTTTTAAGCCCAAAATCCTTCCCACACCGGAGCAGGCAAAGACCATAATCCAGGTTTGATGAGCAAGATGCTGGGCGAGCTGTGAGCTTGAGCTTGCCAGCTTAAGCCACTGCGAAAAGCTCAGCCAAGCATCGTCCATAACCTCATTAGGATAAATTGGGAAATTGCCTGCGTGCTCAAGAACATAGCGAGTGGCTTTGGCATCAACATTGATGTTGAGGTCTTTGTATCCGGTCCATTCCCAGAGGCGGGCATCGCTCCAAACTCCCAGCTCGCCGTGAAACTCTCCAGTGGCAAAATGGAGCGCTTTCCAATTCTCAACAATTTTTGGCTCCAGCATTATGGCAGTAGCGATGTTGGTGAGAGGAGCAGTGGCAAGAATTTCCACCCTGCCCGGATGGCTCATCACCTGTTCAATGATAAACTGCGATGCTGGCGTGGGCTTGCCAAGCGCATCTTTCCCACCAGCACCAGCAAGAACAGGGATATTTTCTTTCCCTACCAGTTTAAGGAGCTTTTTAACTGATTCCATACACACCCGCAGGCTTGAGCAACCCCAAGAGCAGGTTATTCCCAAAATTTCTATATCTGGCTCATTTAAGGCATAAACCAGCTCCAGCCCTCCGTCAGGGTCGCAGACTCCCAGCCAGGGCTGGGTGGGCTTTTTCTTTCGGTCACGAAGACAGCCCCAAATATCCATCCCCACATCATCGTCAATGATAAAAAGGCGTTTTTCAGCGAGAAGAGAATTGGGCAAAAGCAAAGCAAGCAAGGAAAAGAAAACGAGCGTCCAGCCAAGCTTTCTCATTTTTCACACTACCTCTAACAAGATGTCAAGGCTTGTGCAGGCGCCAAAAGGAAGAGAGAGCGCGCCCTGAACAGAAATTATATGCTCACCTGCTTTTCCGAAAATATCCAAAAGGAGCTGGCTTGTGGGGTCGGTGATTTCAATCAGGTTTTCAAAATCAGGCTCGCAATTAACAAGGACTTTGAGCTTGAGGAATTTTCTTATCTCATCAAGCTCACCGATGGCGGACTTTATTACGGAAAGGGCATTAAAAAGGCATAGCTTTAGCGCCTCTTTTGCCTGCTCTTCATTTATTTGCGTGGGGACTTTTCCTTTAAACACAATTTTTCCTTCCTGCCAAGGAAATTGCGAGGGAATAAAAAGCAAATTCCCGCTCCGCATCCAAGGAAAATATCTTCCTGGGACTTTTGGCGGAGGAGGAAGGACTATGCCCAGCTCTTTTAATTTCTGTTCAATTCTTCCCATTTTCCATTGTTGAAAAAATTAAAAGCATCAGGTAAAAGAGGATTTTTCTGCTTTGCTCAGAGCGTGCTTTTCCTGCGTCCTTTTTCGCCAGATTCTTGATATGGTCAGGGGATTTTCTTTGCGGAAGCGGACATATTCTTCCCAAACTTCTTTGCTGGTTTTGCTGGGAGTAAATCCCAGCTCAGCCTTTGCTTTGCTTATATCCACCACCCAAGGATAGCGGAAGTAATCAATAGCTCCTTCAGGAAATCCCACTCCGGGAAAATGCACCCTCCAGCCGATTTTTATAAGCGGATAAATCACCCATTCAGGAAAGTTAATGGTGAAAAATCGCTTTTGTATTTCCCAGATTTGGCTGAGCTTGAGCATTCCCTCTCCTGCCAGATTAAATGCTCCTGCTTTTTTCTTTAAAAAGCCGAGCATTATTCCCCGTGCAACATCCTCTTCAGAGATAAATTGAAGATACGGGTCAGAACCAGCAATAAAAAAATTAAAAGGAAAAAGAAATACCCGGGCGATAAAATTCTCAAATTTTCTGCCAATAACTATCACCGGTCTGAAGATGGTTATTTTTATCTCCGGGTGCTTTTCAGCGAATTCTTGGCAGAAAAGGTCAATAAGGCGTTTGTGATAAGCATAGGGAAAAGCGGGCTCTGCCCGCAAGGGATGGTCTTCTTTTAAAGGCACGGGATTATCAGGGAGGGCGCCATAGGCGCTTGCACTTGAGGTAATAAGCACCTGCTCCACCCCAGCTTCTAAAGCGCATTTGAGGACATTTTCTGTGCCTTTGATATTAATCTCATACATAAGCTCGGTGTTATGGATAGGGTTGAGGACAAAGGCAAGATGGAAGACCGTTGTTATCTTGTTCTTTTTAAAGAAGTCTTTTAGCAGTGGGTCGCGGACATCTTTTTTAAGGAAGTGAAATTTATCAAACCGCGCTTCCGGAGGCTTTAAATCTATGCCCCAAATAACTTCACATTCATCAAGTTCGGCAATAAGAGGGATAAGTTTGCTTGCAATTTGACCTGAGGAGCCGGTAATAGCTATTCGCATAATTTTTTATATCTAACATTAATTTTCTGTCAAGAAGTTGCTTGACAGCTTTT
>CAZQJX010000140.1:0-5793 GCA_964592965.1 uncultured bacterium | reverse complement strand
CCCAATCCAATAGATGTGATTCGCACTGCCTTGACTGGGATTTTATGGGGCGAGCCTGAGATGCTGAAAACCGAGTGGAATTACAATGTCCTAGATAAAAAGCTGGTTGAGGCTGTAAAGAGCATAGATAAAACCCGACCTGTGGTTCAAGGAAGCGGAATGGATGATTGGGACACTCACATTTATTTCGGCTGGTATGATGGAAAGGTGGATGATTTTGCCCGCTGGCTGGAGAGGGTCAAAAAAACCAATCCTCAAAAGCTTAGGTTTTTTACTGAATTCGGCGCTCAGGCTTTTCCAAACTACGAACATACCAAGCAGATGCTTGAAACCAATGACATAAAAGCCCTTCCCAAAAAGAAGATGGCTTTGGAATATATGTGGCAGTTTTATCGTATGCCTTTTTATATAAAGGCTAGAGACTATCAGGATTTAAAATCATACATTGACGCAACGCAGGACTATCAGGCAAGGCTTTTAAAGTATCATATTGAGCGAATCAGGCTTTTAAAATATCAGTCTAATTATGGCGTGATTTGTTTTTTGCATAATGATTCTCATCCTGCTATTACTTGGTCAGTGGTGGACTGGTGGAGAGAACCGAAAAAAGCTTATTATGAGGTCGCCAAATCGTTCTCGCCTGTATGGGTAATAACTCCCTTTAAATTTGATGCCTATAAACTTGGCGAAGAGGTAGAATTTCCCATTTATCTGGTAAATGATATAATAAATTTCTGGAGAGAAGTTAAATTGGAAGTCCAATTTGAAGGCAGGTTGAAAAAAACATTCTTTACCAGCATAGAGCCAGATATGAAGCCTAAAAAAGTCGGAAGTGTAAAAATCAAATTTAATGAAGAAGGAGTTAAGCTTTTGACTTTAAAATTAACCTATGGCATAAAGCAGATTGAAAACACCTATCAACTTTATGTGAGAAAATGAGCGAACAGTCCAGCATTGAGCTTAGCGCCTTTATTGAAACCATACAAAGGTTTCGGGAAAAGGAGCTTGAGCCTAATATTCTGGATTGGGAAGAAAAAGAAGCGCCTTTAGCTGATTCTGTTCTTAAAACCGGTTTTGAAATCGGGCTTTTTAACTTCTGGCTTCCCAGCCAGCTTGGCTCTGCTCCTCTTCTCTCTGGGCTTTTGCCTAAAATGGAGGTTGTAAAAGAGCTTGCTCGCTCAAGTGCGGATTTTGCTTGGCTTGTTTCTCTTCAGATTCTTGCCTCGCTCATCTGGCAAAATCTTGACCAATCCCAAAAGGAAAAAATCTTTGATGATATAACCCAGTCATCTTCCCCAAAGCTTTTTGCTCTTGCCCTGTGGGAGCCTAGGGTTAAATGCTTTGGGGACATTATCAGCAAAATCTCATCTTCTTCACTCTCTGTAAAAAAGCATCTTGTTGCTTTTGCAGATAAAGCGAGCTGGTTTATTTTTCTGGTTAAAGATGAGCAAGACGAGCTTAAATTTATTGTCTGCGAGCGCTCCCAGCTTAAATCCATTGAGTTTAAGCCCCAGCCCTGCTTGGGCTTGAGACAGATAGGTAGATTTGAAATCAGCGCTGAACTCGCATCTAGCTCAGACCTTTTTTTCACGGTTGAAGATGCCAAAGAGATTTTAAATCAGCTCGTAAAAGAATCATCTTTTCTCAGCTTAGCGGTTATGCTTGGCTGTGCTCAGAGTGCTTATGAGCGTGCTAAAAATTATGCAGAAGAGAGGTATCAAGGCGGAAAAATCATTATTGACCATCCTGTTATTCAAGATATGCTTTTAAATATGCAGGCGAAAATTAAAAACGCAGAGCTTGCCCTTAAAAAAGCAGCGGAAGACGAAATTCAACCAGAATCGCTCGCTGGACTGCGAAGGGAATTATCTAACGATTTGATTGAGCTCGCTTTAGATGCAATTCAGGTGCTCGGCGGATATGGTTATATGCTTGATTATGGACAGGAAAAAAGATTTAGAGATATAACCTCGCTCTGCCTGCTGGAATTTCCTGCTCAGTTTGAATTAGTATAAAGTTCATCATCTACTCGGGGGTCACTTAATGGCAAAAGTGAAATGGGGTCTGGTTGGCTTTGGTGAGCAGGTAAAAAAAAGAATGCTACCAGCCCTGCAAAAAACAAAAGATGTAGAAATAACCGCTATTTGCTGTTCCAGCCCAGAGCGCGCCAAAGCTGTGGAAGATGAACTTGGAATTGCTGGCTATGGCAAGCTGAGCGAGTTTCTAGAAAACCAGGACATAAATGTAGTCTATATTGCCACCCCGCATCATTTACATGTTCCTCAGGCATTTAAAGCACTGGAAGCGGGAAAGAATGTGCTGGTGGAAAAACCTATGGCTTTGAGTGTTGATGGTGCGCATAAGGTTATAGAGGTGGCACGAAGAAAATCCCTTCTTTTGGGAGTAAACTTTCCTTTGCGTCACCATCCGGGCTTGCGAGAATTAAGAGAAGAACTTGAGCAGGGAAAATTGGGCGAGCTGGTGCATTTGTTCATTCATCTCAGCAGGAGAAGGTATCAGGGAGAGGGTTGGTGGAGAGACCAGTTCCACGCAGGTCCAATGGCGCTGATGGACCTCGGCGTGCAGGGAATAGACCTTGCCCTTTGGCTCATTGCCGAGCGTGCTGTTGAAGTATTTACCTTAGGCAGAGGCGGAAAGGACGATGAAAGTCTGAACACTGCTGTAGCCATAGCTTTTAATTTTGAAAACGGCACCCAGGCAATGATTTCTTCCAGCAATATGGCAAGCGGGGATTCTAATCTTCTCTTTGTTCAGGGCACAGAAAAGCAGGTAATTATTGAAATGAACTGGCCTGATGGTGATGGTAGTTTCCGCATCAGATACCGGCGAGGCGGAGAAGAAGCTGAAAAAACCTATCCGCCCATAGATTTATATCAAATGACTGTGGAGAAATTCACTCAGGCGGTATTGGGAAAAACCAGATATTCTCCTGATGGAACCGATGCCTATCCAGTTGTGGAAGCAAGCTGTTCTGCTATTGAATCTTTAAAAAGCTCAAGGACGATAAAGATTGGAGAAATTTTAAGGGTAACCGGCAGTAGATATAAAGAATAAATTCAGGAGGGAAATAAAAATGGCAGAGAAATGGCTGGATTTTTCTGAAAAGGTGGTCATCATCACGGGCGCAAGCAGGGGCATTGGTGAAGCCACTGCCAAGGCGTTCTGCCAGCTGGGAGCAAAAGTGATTATCGTTAGTAGAAAGCAGGACGCACTGGAAGCAGTTGCGCAGAAAATTAAAGATGAGCTGGGGAAAGAAGTTTATCCCATAGCCTGCCATGTGGGAAAAGAGGAGCAGAGGCAAAAATTGGTTAATGAAGTTATGGAGAAGTTTGGGAAAATAGATGTGCTGGTCAACAACGCAGCTACTAATCCCGTCTATGGTCCTGCTTTTCAGGCAGATGAAGCAGTGTTTGATAAAATTATGGAAGTAAACCTCAAAGGTCCTTTTTTCCTTTCCAAAATTGTTTCTGAGAAAATGGCAGAAAAAGGCGGGGGGGCGATTATCAATGTTGCTAGTGTTGCTGGTATGCGACCTATGCCCGGGCTGGGAATTTATTCCATATCCAAAGCTGGTTTATTAATGATGACCAAAGTGCTCGCAGCGGAGCTGGGAGACAAAGGCATAAGAGTTTGTGCGGTTGCTCCTGGGATTATCAAAACACGCTTTAGCGAAGCGCTTTGGAAAAACGATATGATTCGCGCAGTGGTGGAACGCTCCAGCGCTTTGGGAAGATTGGGCGAGCCTGAGGATGTGGTTGGCGCAATTGTCTTTCTTGCCAGTGATTCTGCCCGCTATATAACAGGAGAGGTGATTATCGTTGATGGAGGCACTGGTCTGAAAGGTATATAAAGAATCAATGGGTAGATTTAAATTCAAAACCATTTTTTTGTTATTTGTCATCTGCTTTCTAAGTGGAAGAAGCACAAAAAAGGCATTAAGCGAGCCCAACAAAAAGCTTAATTTATCTTTTTACATATTTAAAAATTCTAAGATTGTTTTTACTCTAGGTGTAGATGATAAGATTTTAGCGCATCGGGCAATCTGCAATCGCCTTATCCATCGCACCAAATACCTTCAAGGTGAGGAATTTGTCCTTTATTTCCCGGGAATTAAAGTTTCTGCCAGTAGTTTTCGCATAGATAAAATTGAACATCTGGGCAATAAGCTCCGCTTTTATTTAAGCCAAGATAAGCTGGCGCTTTCTGCCCAGCTGGATTATGTGCTGAATAAAGATGAGCATTTTTTGAGAAAAAGGCTCAAGATAAAAAGAAAGGGCACACCCTTATTTTTGCGCAGGGTTGAGCTTATTGATTATCTTCTGCACAAAGATAAAGGCTTAAAAAGCTTTCCCGGACCTGGTCAGCCTGTTTATGCCAGCTTTATGTTTTTGGGAGTTGAATATCCGCTCAGCCAAAGCAGGCTCGATGGCGACTGGGTGCATATCAGCTATCAGGTAGGAAAGCATCTGGATGAGAAAGGCATCGCCACTCCTTGGGCTGTGATTGGAGTGGGTATGCCTGATGATATTCCGAGCTGGTTCTTTAAATATTTAAATTCTCGGCGACCCCGCCCTTTAAAGCCATATCTGCTTTACAATACCTGGTATGATTTAAGGAATTTTAATGCCAAGCAGGTTCATCGCTCAATAGAGCTTATTAAATCCCGCCTCTGTGAACCTTATGGGATAAAGCTTGATGCGGTGGTTCTGGATTCTACTTGGGACGACCCAGCTAATCTATGGACACTTGACCCGAAGCGATTTCCTCAAGGGCTCAGCCCGTTAAACCACTGGGCAAAAGATATTGGCGCGGGGCTGGGGCTTTGGCTCAGCCCCAGAGGAGGATATACCATCAGACTGTGGAGAAGAATGCTCAACAATCTTGGAAAAGGCTATGAAAAAAACCTCTTTGGATATTGCCTTCCTGCCCAAAAATATTTTTCCTTCTTCCAGAATAAAATTATTGAATTCACCCAAAAGGGAGTGGTCTATTACAAAGTTGACAATATTGGAGAATATTGCCTTTCTCCCTTTCATCATCACCGCAAAGGAAGATACTCTAATGAAGCTTATCTTGATGCAATGCTGAATATTATTGAAACTGCTCGCAGGCAAAATCCAGAGGTTTATTTTAATCTTACTCGTGGAACTTGGCTCAGTCCTTTCTGGCTCCTTTGGGCAGATTGCATCTGGCTAGGCGGAATGGATTATGGATTTACGGGCTTTGGACCTGCTCGGGAAAAACTCATCACCTACCGAGACCAGATGATTTACGAGAGGCTTAATAAAAAGCGCTATCAATTTCCCATCAATTCTATTATGACGCATGGAATTATCAAAGGCAGATATGCGCTTTCAGGCTCTGAGCCAGCAGAGCAATTCGAGCACAATGTGATTATGTATTTTGCACGGGGAATATCTATGTGGGAGCTTTACATCTCACCAGACATTCTCACCCAGAAAGAATGGCAGATTCTTTCCCGATGGATTAAATGGGCAAAGAAAAACTGGCAGATACTTAAAAACACCCAGATGATTTTGGGCGAGCCGAAAAAAGGCGAGGTTTATGGATATTTTCATCAGGGAGATGAAGAGGCTATTTTGGTTTTAAGGAATCCGGGTAAAAATCCCAAAAAGGTTCTAGTAAATTTTGATGAGCTTGGCTTTAAAACCATAAAATCTGTTCGGGTTGAATACCCTTCTGAAAAAACTTTAGAGCCAAATCCAAAAGGAGCAATGCTCTCTCTTAAACCTTTTGAAGTCTGCTTGATAA
>CAZQJX010000139.1:0-5843 GCA_964592965.1 uncultured bacterium | reverse complement strand
AAGAGCGAGAGCTTTCTTTACCAAAAGATTATGAAGAGATAGACCTTGCGGTTGAGCCCAATCCAGACCTTCGGCTTCAGCCCAGCTTGAGCGAGCCTCTTTCTCGGCTTGTTAAAGAAATCAAAAAGCTTACCAGAGATGGTTTTAAAATTATTATCAGCGTAGGTAGTAGGAGCCAAGCAGAAAGGCTTGCCGGTCTGCTTCGCTCGCAAGAGCTTTATCCTGGAGAGATAAGCTCTCCTGAAGAATACTATCAGCCTCAATATCCTCTCCAAATAGGCATTGGTGAGCTGGAAGCAGGATTCAGGCTGACGGAGCTTGGTCTTGTCATTATCAGCGAGCAGGAGATTTTTGGAGAAAAGATTCCGCGAAGGGCAAAAGCCCGGCCTGCTCGGGAATGGCAGGAGGAGGATTTATCCGACCTTGAGCCGGGCGAGCCAGTAGTTCACATTCAGCACGGTGTAGGGATATATCGGGGAATGAAGCAGGTTAAGGTTTACAGCTTTGAACAATGGGATGTGCTTAAAACAAGGGAACGACCGAGCATAACCCAGCCCTGCCTAGAAATTGAATACGCTGATGGCGCAAGGCTTTATCTTCCGGTTGATGAAATTAATCAGATTCAAAAATACCGTGCGCCCACCGAACGCTTTCCCCGACTTGACCGATTGGGTGGAAAAAGCTTTGCTCTGGCAAAGAAAAAAGCTGAAGAAAGCATTGAAAAGCTGGCAGAGGAGCTTCTGGAGCTTTATGCAAGCAGAGAGGTTTTTCAAGGCTATGCATTTTCTCCGCCTGACCATATTTACCGCGAGTTTGAATCCAGCTTTGAATATGAGGAAACACCTGACCAGCTTAAAGCAATTGAAGATGTAATCGCAGACCTTACCCGAAGCAAGCCAATGGACAGGTTAATTCTGGGCGATGTCGGATACGGCAAGACCGAGGTTGCTATTCGTGCCAGCTTTCTTGTGGCAATGGAAGGAAAGCAGGTGGCTATGCTCTGTCCAACAACCGTGCTGGCGCAACAGCATTATGATACTTTTAGCAAAAGGCTCAAAGGCTATCCGCTTGAGGTGCGAATGCTAAGCAGGTTTCAAAGCAAAGCCGAGCAAAAGAAAATCATTGAGGAGCTAAAAGCAGGGATATGCGATATTGTCATTGGCACCCATCGCCTGCTCAGTGATGATGTTGAATTTAAAGACCTTGGACTTCTTATCATTGATGAGGAGCAGAGATTTGGAGTGCTTCAGAAAGAGAAGATAAAAAAGCTGAAAAAAACCGTTGATTGTCTTACTCTTACTGCCACTCCTATTCCCCGCACTTTGCAGATGACATTGCTCGGTCTCAGGGATATGTCTATGATTAACACGCCACCGCCAGACCGAAAAGAAATTCACACCGAGCTAATTCACTTTGACCAAGAGCTGATAAGAGAAGCAATTTTAAGAGAACTGGAGCGGGGCGGGCAGGTGTTTTTTGTTCATAACCGTGTGGCGGGAATTGACAGGATTGCCCAGTGGCTGGCTCGTTTAGTTCCAGAAGCAAGAATTGCGGTTGCGCACGGGCAGATGCCAGAACGGCAGTTAGAAGAAGTGATGAGGAATTTTTACCAGCACCGCTATGATGTTCTTGTCTGCACTGCTATTATAGAGAGCGGACTTGACCTACCTCGTGCTAACACCATCATCATCAACCGTGCTGACCAGTTCGGGCTGGCTCAGCTTTACCAATTAAGAGGGAGAATTGGAAGAAGCAGAGAAAAAGGTTATGCTTATCTTGTTGTCCCGAGCAAAAGCGATGTTCGGGGAGATGCGCTCAAAAGGCTGAAGGCGCTTCGTGAATTCACCCAGCTTGGCTCTGGCTTTCGCTTGGCAATGTATGATTTGAAAATTCGCGGAGCAGGAAATCTTTTGGGAAAGGAGCAAACAGGTCATATTAGTAGGATTGGCTATGAGCTTTATCTTAAACTTCTGGAGCGCAAAATCCGCCAGCTTAAAGGAGAGAAAATAGAAGAGGAATTTGAGCCCAAGCTCAAACTGGGCATTCCCGCATATCTTCCTGATGATTATATCCCGAGCGACTCTGAGCGCTTGGGCTGGTATAAGCGTCTGGCAATGGCGCAGGATGAGAGGGAGCTTGAGGAGCTTCGGGATGAGCTTCTAGACCGCTACGGAAAAATCCCAGCTCCTGCGGGCAATCTTCTTCAGGCAATTAAAGTGAAAATCTGGATGCGAAGGCTCAAAATACCAGAGCTGGAAGCGCAGGACAGTATTGCCCGCATCAGGTTTGATGAGAAAAGCAAAGTTAATTTTGATATGCTCTTTCAACTGGTGCAGAAAGCACCCCAGCGCTTCCGCTTTACCCGCGATGAAAGGCTTATCTATCAGGCAAAGGAGCAGGGAAAAATATTTTTTGAGCTGGAGGAATTTTTCAGGTCTATTCGGAGCTGATTTTTTTATTCTGCGTTTTTGCACAAATTTTAAAGCAAGCATAGAATATAAGCAAAAATGGCGGGAGCGAGGAAAAAACTGGTATTGGTAGATGGTAGCAGTTATATTTTTAGGGCTTATCATGCTACTGAGCGTCAGAGGCTTAGCACTTCCAAAGGTCTGCCCACTGGCGCAACCTATGTTTTCACCAATATGATTCAAAAGCTTTTAAAGGACGAAAAGCCGGATTATTTTGTCATTGTCTGGGATGCGCCGGGAAAGAAATTCCGTGAAGATATTTACAAAGAATACAAAGCCAACCGTCCAGAAGCACCGGATGATTTGGTTCCGCAATTCCCATACATAAGGGCGATTGTTGATGCCTTTCGCATTGCCACTTTGGAAAAAGAAGGCTATGAAGCAGATGATGTCATTGCCACTATTGTAAAGAAGCTAAAAAATAACCCTGAGCTGGAAATTGTCATTGTTTCTGGCGATAAAGATATGGGGCAGATTCTTGATGAGCGGGTGAAAATTCTTGACACAATGAAAGATAAAATCACCACTGCCAAAACCATTCAGGAAAAATACCAGCTTACCCCAAGCCAGCTCATAGATGTATTCGCCCTGATGGGAGACAAAATTGATAATGTGCCGGGAGTGCCTGGCATTGGCGAGAAAACCGCGGTATCTTTGATTCAAAAATTCAAAAGCCTTGATGAGCTTTACAAAAACATTGGTCAGGTTCCTCAGAAAATCCGAGAAAAACTCATCCAGCACAAAGAGCAGGCATATTTGAGCAAAAAGCTGGTTCAGCTTGACACAAATGTGCCGGTTGAGTTTAAGCTGGAGGATTTTAAAATCAAACCTCCAGATAAAGAAAAACTAATTAAGCTTTTCCGTGAGCTGGAATTTCACAAGCTTTTAAGCGAATATGCGGAAAAAAGCCCAGAAGTCCACCGAGAAGAATATAAGCTTATTGTTGATGAAAAAGCTCTTGATAAATTAATCAAAGAGCTAGAGGAGAAAAAAGAATTTGCCTTTGATGTGGAAAGCACCTCTCCCAACCCAATGCTGGCAGAGCCGGTGGGATTTTCCTTTGCCACTGATAAAGGCAAAGCATACTATCTTCCCTTTGCTCATCTCACTCGGCTGGGAGAAAAACAGCTCAAAAAAGACCTTGTCTTTAAAAAGCTAAAGCCTATTCTTGCAAGCAAGCAATACAAAAAAATCGGGCAGAATTTAAAATATGATTATATCGTCCTCAAACGGGCAGGGATAGAGCTGGAAGGGATTTATTTTGACACGATGATCGCCTCTTACCTCATTAATCCCCGGCGTCGCACCCATAATCTTGATGAGCTTGCTCTGGAATATCTTGGTCATAAGATGATTAGCTTTAAGGATATTGCTGGAAAAGGTAAGGCGCAAAAGACCTTTCCAGAAATTGACTTAAAAACCGCGTGCAGATACTCAGGCGAAGATGCAGATATTACCTACAGGCTCTATCAGGTTCTTTCTCCTTTACTTAAAGAACAGGAGCTTGAAAGGCTTTATTTTGAGGTTGAGCTTCCTTTAATGCTTGTTCTTGCCCGAATGGAAATGACGGGCGTGAAAGTGGATGCAGAAAAGCTCCGCGCCCTTAGCAAGGAACTTCGCCAGCGAGAAGAAGCACTCAAAAAAGAAATTTACCAGCTGGCAGGAAAAGAGTTTAACATTGATTCACCGCGCCAGCTCGGCGAGGTGCTTTTTGACCAGCTTCATCTTCCCCGCAAGAAAAAGACCAAAACTGGCTATTCCACCAGCTATGAAGTTCTGGTTGAGCTGGCAAAGGTTCATCCTCTTCCTGCCAAAATCATTGAGTATCGGAGCCTTTCCAAGCTCCGCTCAACTTATACAGACAGCCTGCTTGAGCTGATCAATCCGCAAACAGGAAGAATTCATACCTCATATAACCAGACCATTACCGCCACCGGCAGGCTCTCCAGCTCTGAGCCTAACCTGCAAAACATTCCTGCGAGAACTCAGGAAGGAAGAAGGATTCGCGAGGCATTTGTTGCGGAGAAAGGCTTTAAAATTCTCTCAGCAGATTACTCGCAGATAGAGCTTCGCATTCTTGCTCATTTTTCTGGCGAGCCTGCTTTAATTGAGGCTTTTGAGCGAGGAGAAGACATTCATAAAAACACAGCGGTAAGGGTTTTTGGAGTAAAGCCTGAAGAGGTTAATGAGGAGCTTCGGCGAAGAGCAAAGGTGATTAATTTTGGCGTTATTTACGGAATGAGCGATTTTGGTCTTGCCCAAGAGCTGGGCATTGACCAAAAAGAGGCAAAAAAATACATTGAGCAGTATTTTGAGCGCCATCCCAAGGTAAGAGAATTTCTTGACCAAATACTTGAGCAGGCGCGGAAGAATCTTTACATCACTACCATTTTGGGCAGGCGCTGTTATTTCCCAGACATCAACAGCAAAAATCAGATGGCGAGAAAGGCTGCAGAGAGAGAAGCGATCAACGCGCCTATGCAAGGAAGCGCGGCTGACATCATCAAGCTGGCAATGGTAAAAATTGATGCCCTTTTGCGGGAAAGGAATATGAAAAGCAAAATGATTATGCAGGTGCACGATGAGCTGGTTTTTGAAGCCAAAGAAGATGAAATTGATGAGCTCAAAGAAATAATTAAAAAAGAGATGGAAGGCGCGGTCAAGCTCCGCGTGCCAATCAAGGTTGATATTGGCATTGGAGAGAACTGGGCAGAGGCGCACTAAATATTAAATTAAACTGCTTTTGAATTTTCCAGCTACATAAAAATTCCCAAAACCGCCCACAAATTCGGGAAATCAAAACCGAAAGTTATTTTTGAGAGGAGCTTTTTTGGATTTTCACAGGCAAAATGCTGGCAAGGTCAATATGCTCTGAGGCATCTAGGATTTCTATTCCCACCAGCTTGCCCGAACCAGAAAAATCCAGAGTAATATCCTCACTTACCGGTTTGTTGTGAACCTTACGAGCATTACCTAATTTGATGTAAAGAAGGTCATATTTTGAATCATAACTAATTTTCATCCTAGCTCCCCTCTGCCCACAAAAAGTCTTAATTCGCCCTATTGTTAAATATTATAAGTAAAATTTTCTTTTAAAAAGCTAAATCTCTCCAACCACTATCTTTTATTCTGCTTTAATATCTTTTATTCCTTTATTCTAACATCTGAAAAAGATTAAAAACCCTGTTATTCTCTTTTTCATCTCCGCGGTGAAAGATATTAAAAGCAGAAAAAACTTAAAGGAAGATTTTTTCTTGACAAGTTATTTATACTTTGCTAAAAATTAACAAAAATGAAAATAACCAGATTGAAAAACCTCTCTCTCTCTCTCTCGGATTAGTCTATTCTAAGCTTGATATTTTCTTCCCTTACTTT
>CAZQJX010000138.1:0-5874 GCA_964592965.1 uncultured bacterium | reverse complement strand
AAAAAGCAATTAATTATGTTGTGGAGTATTTTGAGGGCAAAAAGCCAAAGGCAAAGAATATCAGACTGGATTTATCCGAGCTCAGCTCTTTTAAAAAAAGGGTATATGAAAAAGTGAGCGAAATTCCTTGGGGAGAGACAAGAACATATCTTTGGGTCGCCGATGAGCTGGGCAATCCCCAAGCGGTAAGAGCAGTGGCGCAGGCGCTGGCAAGAAATCCTCTTCCTTTATTTATTCCCTGCCATCGTGTAGTTGGAAAAGATGGTTCTTTAAAAGGATTTTCCGCTCCTGGAGGAGTGAAATTAAAAAAGTATCTTTTACAGATGGAAAAAAGACCGGGCTGATGAAAGCCAGAGCTTAAAAGCTCTCTTTAAGGAGTTGATTGACCACCTTTTCTATTCTCTGCTCTAAGTGAAAGGCGCTCTGGCTGGCTCCTTTGTTTATATACATTGCCGGGCGGGTGTGTTGAAGCACCCGTTTAAATACCTGGTCGCAACGCTTGCTGGTAAAGTAAAGTATGGGCACAGGCTTAAGACCTAAGGCTCGCTCCCAAGCCCGCATAGCAACTGCTGTGCTTATCCCATTAAGAACAGGCATAATCACATCTAAAATCACAAGTCCAATAGGCGTTTGTTTCAAGCGGTTTTGTATGTAGTGAATGATAAAATCAAACCCGTTTTTGCAGGAAATCACCCTTCTGCTCAAATTCTTCTTGATAATCATCTCCTTTAAAATGCGGGTGACCAGCTCAGAATCTTCTGCCAGAATAATGGTTTCTATTTTAGGTAGCTCTGGCTGGGGCATTGGTGTGGGGGTGAGGATTTCATCTTCTGCGATGCTTTTCAGCTCTTTGGCGCTTTGGCTTTCAACAGGCATTTCTGGCACAGCACCATCAGATACTGTGCTGGTTTCTGAATGGAAATCAGCTTTTGCTTGCACTTGGCTGGTAATTTGCTCGGGCGGAGCCTGAATTTCTGCCTCCTCAATGCTGGAGAGTTTTTCCAGAGATTTTCTCGTGCCAAGATACGCTCCGCACTGAGAGCAACGATAAAGCTCCTCACCCTCTATGCCCAAATCAACCGCTTCTACCTCAACCTCTTCTCCGCAGGAGATGCAATATGCTTTTTCAATCTTTTCCATTGTTGTTCATTTTAGCAAGGTTTCTCAGAATCTCCAATGCTTTTCTGGCAGCATCTTGTTCTGCTTGCTTTTTGCTCTTGCCCATTCCTTGGGCAATAGGCTTTTGGTCAATAATTACCTGCACCTGAAAGGTTTTATCGTGGTCAGGACCAAAAGAATTTACCAGCCGATATTTGGGCGCTCTTTTCTTTTTCGCCTGCACCAGCTCCTGAAGCCGGGTTTTATAATCCTGATTGATAATGCTTAAATCAATCCGCTCAAGAATATCTTTGAAATGGCTTTTAATCATATTAAAAACTTGCTCATATCCACCATCAAGATAAACAGCAGCACAGAGCGCTTCATAAGCATCAGCAAGAATTGATGGCTTTTCTCTCCCGCCACTTGCATCCTCTCCCTTGCCAAGCCGAAGCCACTGGTTTATTCCCAGCTTTTTTGCCAGTCGGGCGAGCTGATTGACATTAACCAAGCGAGCCCTTACCCTGCTTAAATCCCCTTCAGAAGCATCTGGAAATTTCTCCATTAAAAGATGGCTGATTATAAGGTTCACCACCGCATCGCCAAGAAATTCCAACCGCTCATAGTGCTTGAAAATCATTTCTTTTGTTTTATGCACAGATGGGTCAGAATTTTCAAAGGCAAAGGAGCGATGGGTTAGCGCTCTTTTTAATAGCTCTGGGTTTTTAAACCTATAGCCGATTTTTTTCTCCAGCTCAGAAAACTCGGCTTCCATTTATATCTCCTCTGCTATAATCTCTCCATCAGTTATTTCTTTAACTCTTACTTTCACCCGCTTTTTAATTAAAGCAGAAGTCCTTGCCTTGATAAAAAGATAATTCTCACTGTGCCCAAACGCCCATTCTCCCTGACGATTCTCCACCAACATCTCCACCCTGCGGTTTAGCTGTTTTAAAAGATACGCCCTTCGCTTGAGCTCTGCAAGCTCAAATAGAACTTTTGAGCGCTCCTGAATAATCCTTTCCGGCACTTTGGGTTTGAGCCTCTGCGCAGGAGTGAGCGGACGAGGAGAAAAACTAAAAATGTGCAGATAAGCAAAAGGTATTTCTTCAAGAAGGTTGAAAGTGCGCTGAAAATGCTCCTCCCCCTCTCCAGGAAACCCAACAATTATATCCAGCCCCAGGCAGAGATTATCAATTTTTGCAAAAAGCCTCTCGCAAAGGTTTTTAAAATCATCTACCTTATAGGGGCGTTTCATTCTAGCTAAGATGTAATCATCTCCGCTTTGGAGCGGGATATGAAGATGCGGGCAGATAAAATCTGCATTTAAGCTTTCAATCAGGCGCTCGTTAATGGTCATTGGCTCAAGCGAGCTGAGCCTTATTCTCAAGCTCAAATTTTCTTTTCCTATTGCTTCAATCAAGTCAGCCAGCTCGCTGTTAAAATCCTTTCCCCACCAGCCGAGATTTATCCCGCATAAAACCACTTCTTCAAATCCCTGCTCTTTGAGTCTGTGCAAAAGCTCAATAATTTTATTTGCATTCAGACTGCGGGATTTTCCCCTTGCATAAGGAACTATGCAATAGCTACACCTGAAATCGCACCCTTCCTGAATTTTTAAAAGCGCGCGTGCCCTTACCTGAAAGCCAGCTTGAGGGTGATAAAATATTCTTTCATCTGGAAGGGAGGTTTCTCCACATAAATATCTTATAAGCTCGGCTCGGTCTTTAACACCAAAAACAGCATCAACCCGCTCATCACCGAGCGCCTCTCGGTTCACCTCGCCCAGACATCCGGTGATAATTATCTTTGCATTTGGGTTGAGCTTTTTCGCCTTTCTTATCCATTTTCTTGCCTCAAAATCCGCCCGATGGGTAACCGTGCAGGTGTTGATTATGTAGATATCCGCAGGAGTTTCCTCATCAGGTGCGGTGAGCACAAAATGTTCTTTTAAATAGCCGAGCAAGCAGGCACTATCATATTGATTGGCTTTACAGCCAACAGTAATCAGGCAGAGTTTTGGTTTTTCTTTTTCAGGCATTTAGCTAATCAAAGGCGCTTTCAATCCAGCCACCACCCAAAAGCCTATCTCCCCGATAAAATACGCCAGCCTGACCAGGGGTTATTGCCCGCTGGGGCTCAAAAAATTCTACCAGAATTTTTCCTTCATCGCTCGGATTAATTATGCATTCAGCGCTATTTCCCTGATAGCGTATCTTTGCCTCACAGCGGAGAGGAAAATTCACCTTTGCCAGCCAGTTAACATCTCTCACCAGCATCTTTTTATGATATAAAAGCCTCTCTTCTCCTACCACCACCTGATTTTTCTCTGGAACAAGCTTTATAACATAAAGGTCTGGTATGCTCAGTCGCAAGCCCCTTCTTTGCCCAATGGTAAAATTATAAAAGCCCTTGTGCTTTCCAAGATATTTTCCGCTTGTGTCTATGATTTGCCCTGATTGAGGCTTTTTCCCGCCCACCAGCTCTATCACCTTTGCATATCTGCCCGAGCGGACAAAGCAAAGGTCTGCGCTTTCCCTGCGCTCGGCAGTTGGCAGATTATACTTTTTTGCCAGCTCCTTAACCTCGCTTTTGGTAAGCTCGCCAAGGGGGAAAATTATCCTTGGGAGATGGTTTTTGTTTAAGAGGAACAAAAAGTAAGATTGGTCTTTAAGCCTATCTTTTGCTTTAAGGATTTCCCATTCGCCAGAGCAGGCATTAAATCGTGTGCGAACATAATGACCTGTTGCGATATAATCAGCTTTTATTTTATCTGCCAGTTCAAAAAGCGCCCAGAATTTTATCTTTTGATTGCAAACAGCGCAGGGGTTTGGGGTTTTGCCTTCAAGATAATCTTTAACAAATCGCTCAACCACCTCTTTTTTGAACCTCTCTTTAAGGTCAAAAGCAATGAATTCTATTTCCAGCTTGTCTGCAACCTCTTTGACAAACTTTGCGGTTTGCTCAAATAAATCTTTATCTTCTGGCGACCAGAGCTTGAAATACACGCCAACAACTTCAAACCCCTGCTCTTTCAGCAGAAGACAGGCAGTTGAACTATCCACCCCACCACTTATTGCAACTATGACCTTTTTCATTAGGAATATTATAACCTTACTTTTTGGCAGGTTTCTATCTGGGGCTACATTGGCATTTCTAGGAATTCTATCTCGTCAGGGGCTTCGTCAATCAGGTTCTGGTCTTCAGCGTCTTCAAAAAATTTAAGCAAGCCTTTAATATGCTGGGAAGTAAGGGAATAATCAATCCCTTTCCAGTAATTAATCACATCTTCTTTTTTCAGCCACTGATATTTTTCAGCAATCTGCTCATATAGTTTTTCCCAGTTCTTTCTGCTCTCCTCTATGGCATATTTTAATGAGCGGTGGAGAATCATTAACTGCTCCCGTTTTCGTCTGGCAGTATCTCTTTTTATCAGCCAAAGGGCAAAGACCATTGGCAGGCCAGTTTGGCTCTGCCAGAGCTCTCCTAAATCATAAACATATTGATACCTCTCCAAAGTCTTTTCCCTGAGGGCAGAATCTCCAATCAATAAATGTGCTTCAGTATCTGCCCAGCTGGTTTTGTATTGGCAGGTAAACTGGTAATACTTACCCAGAATAATCTTTAAAAGCGCCACTGCGCTGGCACTAGCGCTGGGAATGGAAATAGGCATTTCATCAAGGTCATCTATGTGATGGTCAGAGAACAAGAGCACGCTTCCCACTGCTCCTGTAGAACCTATGCAGAGCTCAGGAAGGGCAATATAGATGTCATAGTTTTGTGCGTATTCTATGGAGCTGGATATGCTTATATCTATTTCTCCTCTTTTCAAGGCGGAGTTAAGCTCAGAAGGATGCCCCTGGATGAACTGGAAGAAATCCTGCATATAATTCTGCTTTAAAGGCAGAAAATAAGGAATGCAGTCAAGATATGGGATTTCTCCAATCTTCAATACTTCCATACTTACCTACCTCTCACTTTTGAATTTTATCTTAATAGAAATTTTCCAACTTGCCAGTTTATAAAGCCTGGTAAAGAACAAAATAAAAGTTTTGGGGAGAAGATTACTCTTCTTCTGTTGTTACTCTGAGGACTTCTTCCACAGTGGTTATGCCCATTCCCAGTTTTTTAATAGCCACCTCTCTTAAAACCATCATTCCTTCATCAATAGCGGTTTTTTTGATTTCTGAGGCAGGTGCACGCTTGTTGATTAATTTTTTGATTTTCTCGGTAATTTCCATTACCTCAAATATACCTGTTCTTCCCAAGTAGCCGGTATGTCTGCATTCAATGCATCCCTCGCCATACCAGACACGATATTTTTTGGAGCGGTCTTTAACAGGGATGCCCAAAAGCCTTAAATCGTCTTCATTGAGATAGGTTTCTTTTTTGCAATGCGGGCAGATTTTTCTTACCAGTCGCTGAGCAACTATCCCGATGATGGTAGAAGAGATTAAAAACGGCTCAACCCCAAGGTCAAGCAATCTGGTTATGGTGCTAGCAGTATCATTGGTATGCAGGGTTGAGAAAACCAGATGCCCAGTGAGTGCTGCCTGAATAGCATAGGTAGCGGTTTCTCGGTCACGAATCTCACCTACCATAATTATATCTGGGTCTTGGCGAAGTATGGTTCTCAAGGCATTAGCAAAGGTTATATCTATTTTGGGTTGAACCGCTACTTGATTGAATTCTTCATAAACCATCTCAATCGGGTCTTCTATGGTCACGATGTTAACCGCAGGGCTTGCCAGCTTTTTAAGCGCTGAATACAAAGTG
>CAZQJX010000137.1:0-6042 GCA_964592965.1 uncultured bacterium | reverse complement strand
AATGATAAAGCCAACCAATCCTAAAACTAGGCTAATAATTATAAACCTTTTGTATCTCATTCTTCTTCCTCCCTTTATTGAGGCTGAGTGCCTGTTCCTGTTTGTTCAGGTACTACCCGAATAATTACAGGAGTAAATCCGGGTGGTTCTTGGAAAATTAGTTTAGACGGGTCATTATGGTCTTCTTCTCCAGGAAGAAGAGGCGAAATCAGAGGCGGTCTCGCCCCTGTGGGAATAAGCGGTCGTATGCCTCTCAAACCCAGCACCTTCTCTGCTCGCTCATTGCGCGAGCCACCTTTTTTAAACTTGAAATTTTTTTCCAACTGACCTCGTTGTTCCCGAGTAATGCGCTCAGGAGTAAATAAAACCCCTCCTTCCCCTGCTCTTAAAAATTGACCTTCATTTAAAAGAATTCTTCTTGCCGAAACGCCAGGGCTCCAAACAGTAAGGCTTCCAGAAAGACAGTAAAACCTTGCCTCTCTTCCTTGCTCTCCACCAACAATTTCCGTAATAAACTCTGTTCCTCTTACTCCTGCTACTGTGCTTAGCGCCTGAACCTGATAGTCGGGTTCTTCAGCGCCACTGAACCAACCGCTTACCCAAGACTTAATTCTTCCAGTAAGTAGCCGAAAAATGCTCCTTCGCTGAACCCCAGGAGCATATTCAAGTGCGTCAACCTTAAATTTGCTGTTTTCACTAATGGTAATCACGCTGTGGTCACGAAACCATATTCTTGCCCTTGAATCAGCCTCTGTAATTACCACATCTCCGGGCAGAACCTCCATTCCCAACTGGGCAGAGATTTTTCCTTCATTCCTCTGCACCCGGACCTTTCCTTCCAGCTCGGTGAATTTACCTGCCCAGTTTTGAGCTAATGCTGGAAGAGAGAAAAGCAAGATGAGGGTTAAAGCAAGAATTTTTCTTTTCATCATATTCCTCCTTTAGTATTTGGCTCTAATTCCTAAAGTGTAGATTTGTCGTTCGTAGTCGTAATTTTCAACCGTTGAATTATAATTACTGTAATTGGCACCAAAAACCACGCCCAGGTATTTAAGAAAATCATATTCAACTTCTAAAGCAACAGAATAAACCTCATCTTCTCGGTCAAAATCGCTCCGATAAAAATCTTTGTAATCATAGGTAAAGCTGAACCAGCCTGAAAGCTTTTTCCATTCCACCAGCTGAACAAAAAGCTTTCCTCCATAATTGTTCAGGTCATAATTTTTGCCCTCTGCATCTTCAATGCGGTATTTGCCAAAGATGCCAAGGTCAATATTTCCATTCCAGAGATAAAAATGCTCGCCGAGAATAATCTCATTAGCGTAGTTGTTGCGGTTAAAATCCTCTTCTCCGGGATGAGCGAAGAATTCATACTCAAAAGTATAGCTGATTTCAGTAGCTAAATTGTCAGTTTCCATCAAATAAAATCTGGTATTTACCCTGTGAGTGGTGCTGTAGTAGCTGTAATCCTTACCATTACCAGCTAATTGGTAGAGATAATAACTATATAATCTTGCTCCAAGTTTGGAGATGTTAAAATCATAATACCCATTAACCTGCCCTTGATGAATCTGAAGGTTTAGCTCAGGCTCCTGAAATTGCCAGTTGTTATAAAATTTGTAATTAATACCCAGTCTTCCTTTGTCTTTGATCAGCGGTGCATATCCCAAATCCAGCCAGACAACTGCCCGGGAATCATCCATATGACTTACATCTTCAGGAAGAGAATCTTTATCAGGCACAGGAACTATGTTGCTGTCATACTGATAAGTAACATCTGTGCTGGCACTGAAAGGCTTGATTTTGGGAAGTTTAACAAGCTCCTTTTCTGAACGCTCTGCCCACCTGGTTTCAGGTGCAACTTTGACCGCTTTTTCAAAATATCTTCTTGCTGAGATACTTTTCCCCTGCATCTTATAGCACACACCAAGATAATACTCGGCTTCGCCTTTGAATTTAGGATTTAATTGCTCTGCCTTAGTCAATGATTGCTCCGCTCTCTTACAATCACCTCGATACAAGTCAATTATACCTAATAGATACCACAGCCGAGCATTTTGAGGCGCACGGGCTTCAACTAAAGCGAGCTCTTTTTCTGCATCCTCTAGCTGATTGAGATTGATAAGCACCCAAGCAAGGTTTAGCCGAATGAGAATATCATCAGGTGCTAGCTCTTTTGCCCGCTCAAGCCATTTCTTTGCCTCAGGTAGGTCATTAAGAGCAAGCTGGCAAAGCCCAAGGTAATAATTAATTTCAACTTCTTTCGGATAAGTTTGAACCAGTTTTAGTAAAATCGCTTTTGATTTTTCATACTGGGCGAGGTCAAAATAAACTTTGGCTTGCTCAAGTCTTACCCGCCAGTCCTCTTTTGCCCAGCTTATGCTAGAGAAAAGAACCAGCGCCAAAAATACAAACATTAGCTTTTTCATTAATCCCTCCTTTTTCCAAGATAAAATTTCTTACCGCTGATGGCAAGATAATAACCCTTCTCATCTTCTTCAAGAAATTGCATAATTTGATAAAAAGCAGGTCTTAAAAAACGGGCTGGATACTCCCCACCTTTAACTCGGCAGTATAGAACATTATTTTCTCCAACTGAAAGGGTGTTTGGGTCAAGCTCTTCTTTTGATTTGTCATTGAGAATGATAAAAATTTTATCACCTTGAAGCTCAACTGAACGAACCATATAAGGAGTATCTTCAACTTCTATTTTTGCCCATTCCTTTCCTATCTGAAGCCGATACCCACCACTTGGGTCTTTTACCACGCTTTTGCTAAAAAGCTCAATGGTGCGAGGGTGAGTTATTTCTACGCCTTCATGAAACCATCTTCCCTCTTTATCCAGAAAAATCTTCCCCGATGCTGATGATTCAAATTCCGCAGGCTGGGAATTTTTATTTGAGATTGAGTTATTATTGACAGATTTAAAATTATTTGTCATACCTTTTTCATTCTAATGAGTAGATATTTGATGTCAACTGAAAATTATACTACTGCCTGGCAATCAAAGCAGAGAGGATGCGAACACCTCTCATAATCTCCTCAACCACAACGATTTTGTTTTTCTCCAGCTCCTTGCGGATTTGCTCAGCCACCTCCCCATGCCCCATAATCCAAGCAACCACAGGTTTTGATGTTTGTTTAACCATTCGGGCAATGTGCTCATAATCAAAAATAGGAATATTAACAGGTGGTGCAAAGATATGAACAAAAACCCCATCTACGCCCGGGTCTTTTATAACCGCTTCTAGCGCTACTCTAAGCGTTTCTTTTGGACCGCTTCTTTCCATAGCAGGATAAATATCAACAGGGTTTGATGGCTCCATCCATTCAGGAAAAACATTTTTAATCTGGGCAAGGGTTTGAGGTTTAAGCTGTGCTAACTCCAGACCAAGCTCATAAATCTGGTCAGAGGCAACTACACCGGCACCGCCAGAAAAACTCAAAATAGCTAACCTGGCGGTCTTCTTCTTTGGAGACTCAAAAATGCTAAACGCTCTCACCACCTCCATAAGCTCGGTTAAACCTTTAACACGAACAACCCCTGCCTGTTTAAAAGCGCCTTGAATAAGAGCATCATCCTGCGCCAGACTCGCTGTATGAGATTTTGCCGCCTGGGCACCAAAAGGAGATGAACCTGCTTTTAAAACAACAATAGGCTTTTCTGTTCCCTTTGCCAGCTCAAAAAATTTTCTTCCCTGAGAAATAGACTCCAGATACATTCCAATTACCCTTGTATCTGGGTCTTGGATTAAATATTCTAAAATCTCGGTTTCATTCACATCCATTTTATTCCCAATTGATGCTACTTTAGCCAGACCAAAAGGAGTCTTTGTAAGAATATAACTTAAAAATCCAGCAGAAAGCATTCCGCTTTGCACAACAAGCGAGACATTTCCCGGCTTAAACCTTCCCTTCCAAAGAAATGGGCTCATAAAGGAGAGAACCTTTTTGGCAGGAACATTTATTGCACCCATACAATTAGGTCCCCAAAGCCTGATACCATACTTGCGGGCAATATCAAGGCATTTCTCTTGAAGTCTTTTGCCTTCTTCTCCTACCTCAGCAAAGCCTGCTGATTCAATAATAATCCTTTTAATCCCTTTTTGCGCGCATTGCTCAATTGCTTCTGGCACCGCACGGGAAGGGATAAAAATAACAGCAATATCTATTTCAGCAGGAACATCCAGAATGCTGGGATAGCATTTATGTCCATTTATCTCCTCTACCTTTGGGTTAACAGGATAAAAATTTTCACCGAAACAATCCCTAAGATTTAAAAATAAATTATGCCCGGGTCTTTCAGGTCTTGAGGAAGCGCCAATTAGGGCAACAGTTTTAGGGTTGAAAAACAGCTCCATTTATCAGCTCCTAATTTAGGGCAATCAAACAAGATATTAAGTAAGATTGCAGGAGAATGCAAGTTCAGGGCTATATCAAAATATCAAAGTATCGTGATAAACTAATTTGTTTTTCCAGCTTAACCTGATAAAATTTCCCAAAATGAAAAGAACGAGGTTCTGGTTCTGTTTTTTTCTGGTTTCTTTTTCTCTCCTTTATCTTGAGATTTTAATTACCCGCATATTTTCTCTTACCCTCTGGCATAATTTTGCCTATTTGGTAATCAGTATGGCAATGCTTGGAATTGGCGCCAGCGGGGTATGGGAGAGCATCTTTAAAAAAGAAAATTTTAGCTTAACTGCTCCCAGCATATTAGCGAGCTTTTTCATCTGGCTGGTTTTTCCTTTGGCAGGAAGGCTTAATTTTCAATGGGGATTAGCTGGAATTGGAATGATAGTTTTTCTCTCTCTCTTGATATTTTTTCCTTTCTTTTTTCTCGGCTTGATTTTAGTTAGGGTTTTTAATGCAGAGGCGGAAAATATCGGGCTTGCTTATGGAATAAATCTTTTTGCCAGTGCGTTGGGAGTTGTTTTATCCATTGTTCTTCTGCCTTATCTGCGTATGTCAGGGTCGCTACTTTTGGTTTGCCTACTTCTTGCAGGAGCTGGTTTTGGATTTGCCAAAAGGGGTTTTTCAAAAGCATTAATTTTTGCTTGGTTGATTTTTCTTTTAAGCGGAATTTTTTGGGCAGAGCGATGGTTTAGTTTTAAAGTAAGCACTACCAAGACTTTTGGTAAGTTTCAAAAGCTCTGGAATGATTTTCAGCTAGATTTTTCCCGCTGGGATTCATTAGGAAGAGTTGATGTTTTTTCCAGCCCCTCTCGCTCTTGGCTTATATTTGGCAAAGAAAAATATTTTTATAGAGGTTTGACCATTGATGGAGCAGCTGATACCACCTTAATTGATTTTGGCTCCCATCTTTATGATACTGCCTTTTTTAAAAGCTCTTGCTATGGTCAGGCTTTTTTACTTTATAAAGAGCTACCAGAAAAAGTTCTGGTAATTGGTGTGGGCGGTGGTCCTGACCTGCAAACTGCACTGTATTTCAATGCCAAGAAAGTTATCGGAATTGAAGTTAACCAAAGCGTTATTATGGCACTGCGCAAATTTTTGCCCCAACTAGTAAACGACCCCAGAGTCAAGCTGATAAAAAGCGATGGCAGAAGCTATGTTGCTCGTAGCAAGGAGAAATATGACATTATTCAAATTAGCGGGGTTGACACGGTTTCAGCCTTAGAATGGGGAGCGTATATTCAGGCAGAGAATTATGTGCACACGGTTAATGCTTATATGGATTATTTAACACATTTAAAGCCCAATGGGATTTTGAGCGTGGGCTTGGTTGAGCTTCACCCGCCAAGAAATATGTTTCGTGCCTGCATTTTAGCAGTGGAGGCAATGCGCAGGTTGGGAATTGACCATCCTGAACGGAAAATCATTCTTGTTCAGCAGGCACAATATATTCAAATGATGGTTCGTAAGAAGGATTTTTCTGCTGATGAGATTAAAGCTTATCAGGAGCTTTTAAAGAGCATTAATCCTGATTATCCAGTCACCTTTGAAGTTAGATATCTTTATGGAATCAAAGCCCCCCTTTGGATTAGATATGCACCAGGAATTGGCGACCCAAACGATGCTTAT
>CAZQJX010000136.1:0-6176 GCA_964592965.1 uncultured bacterium | reverse complement strand
AAAAACGAGGGACTACAGGCGGTGTTCAACAGTGTATTTCCTATCCGTGATAATACGGAGACCATAAGCCTTGAATTTGTTGAGTATCGGCTGGAGCCACCCAAATACACTGAAGATGAGTGCAGGGAGCGATGGATGACCTATGGTGCTCCGCTTCAGGTAAAGGTTCGGCTGGTGGTTTGGAATATTGATGAGCAGACAGGTCTTCGCACCCTGCGGGATATAAAGGAGCAGGAGATTTATTTTGGTGAGCTTCCTTTAATGACTGAAAAGGGCACTTTTATTGTTAATGGCACTGAGCGGGTGGTGGTTAATCAGATTCATCGTTCTCCGGGGGTGTTTTTTGACAATGACCGTGGCAAAACCCACACTTCGGGCAAGGTGCTTTATTATGCGAGGATAATTCCTTATCGTGGTTCTTGGATAGATTTTGAATTTGACCACCGAGATATCCTTTTTGTCCGTATAGACCGAAGGCGCAAACTTCCTGCTACTATTCTTTTGCGTGCGCTCGGATTCAGCACTGAGGAGCTTTTGAATTTCTTTTATCAGACCGAGCGGATTTATTTTGAGGGGAATAAGGTTTATAAATCAGTTAATCCTAAGGTATTGGAAGGGCAGCAGGCAACCACAGATATTCGCCATCCTGAAACAGGCGAGGTGATAGTTCAGAAGGGAAGAAAGATTCGTGCCAGTCATCTCCGCAGGATGCGTGAAGCTGGGGTTGAGCGGATTCGGGTTAATGAGAAAGAGCTTATTGGCAGGGTGCTTGCCCACGATATTATAGATTCAGAGACTGGAGAGGTAATTTTAGAGGCTAATGATGAGCTTGATGAGGAGAAAATAGCGCTTTTGAAGAAGCACGGCATTACCCAGTTTGATGTGATTTTCTATGATAATATCCGCATAAGCTCCAGCTTGCGTGATACACTTCTTATGGATAAAGCAACCACTCCTGAAGAGGCACGGCTGGAAATATTCAAATGGCTCCGTCCCGGCGACCCAGCAACCCAGAAGAACGCTGACCAGCTTTTTAACAGCCTGTTCTTTAATCCTGATAGGTATGATTTGGGCAAAGTCGGAAGAATGAAGATTAATCAGCGACTTGGTTTAAGCATTCCTGAGGATGTGCATATTCTTACCAAAGAAGACATTATGGCGGTTGTTAAGCATCTTATTGACTTAAAGGACAGCAGGGGCGAGCCTGATGACATAGACCATCTTGGCAACCGCAGGGTTCGGAGCGTTGGAGAGCTACTTGAAAATCAGTTCCGCATTGGCTTGGTGCGTATGGCTCGTGCGATTAAGGAGCGGATGAGCTTTCAGGAAGCTGAAACTATGATGCCTCATGACCTGGTCAATGCCAAGCCGGTTATGGCAGCGGTTAAAGAATTCTTCGGTTCTTCCCAGCTCAGCCAGTTTATGGACCAGACCAATCCTTTAAGTGAAATCACGCATAAGCGAAGGCTGAGCGCTCTTGGTCCGAGCGGACTTACCCGAGAGCGGGCGGGATTTGAAGTGCGAGATGTTCACTTTACCCATTACGGCAGAATCTGTCCCATAGAAACACCAGAAGGTCCTAACATCGGCTTGATTTCTAGTTTAACTACCTATGCACGAGTAAATGAATACGGTTTTATAGAAACCCCCTATCGGGTGGTTAAGGACGGTAAAGTTACCAATGAGATTGTTTATCTTACTGCTTGGGATGAAGAGAAATATACCATTGCACAGGCAAACGCTCCTGTGGATAAAAACGGAAGACTTACCGCAGAATTAGTTAATGCCCGTCGGAAAGGAGAGTTTGTGCTGGTCCCGCCAGAAGAGGTTGACCTGATGGATGTCAGCCCCAATCAGGTGGTGAGCGTGTCTGCCAGCTTAATTCCCTTCCTTGAACACGATGACGCCAACCGAGCGCTTATGGGTTCCAATATGCAAAGGCAGGCAGTGCCGTTGATGGTGACCGAATCTCCATTCATCGGAACCGGTATTGAGCAGGTGGTGGCAAAAGATAGCTATGCCTGCGTGGTGGCGAAAAGAACCGGAAAAGTGGTAAATGTTGATGCCAATCGGATTGTGATAGAGGCGGATGAAAAACAAGGAGATGGCGACAGCGGAGTTGACATTTACAATCTCATTAAGTTCAAGCGCTCCAACCAAGATACCTGCATTAATCAAAGACCGATTGTTCGTGTGGGTGATTATGTGAAGAAAGGTCAGATTATTGCTGATGGTCCTGCAATGGAAGGTGGAGAGCTTGCGCTTGGTAGGAATGTATTAGTTGCCTTCCTTCCTTGGGGTGGCTATAACTTTGAGGATTCTATTCTTGTGAGCGAAAGGCTGATTCGTGATGATATCTACACATCTATTCATATAGAAGAATTTGAGTGCACCGCCAGAGATACCAAGCTCGGCAAAGAAGAAATTACACAAGATATCCCCAATGTTGGTGAAGATGCGCTTAAAGACCTTGATGAAAATGGAATTATTCGTATCGGCGCTGAGGTCAAGCCGGGGGATATTCTGGTAGGAAAAATCACACCTAAAAGCGTCACCCAGCTTTCTCCTGAAGAAAAGCTTTTGCGAGCCATATTCGGTGAAAAAGCAGGCGATGTTAAAGACACATCTTTGCGAGTTCCTCCGGGAGTTGAGGGAGTGGTTATAGATGCTAAAGTGTATTCCCGCAAGCCTGCTGGTAAAGAAAAGGCACGCAAAGAAAAGCATCCTGAAGAAGAGCGCCTTCTTCAGGACAGGGAAGACGAGCTGAAAATCATTCAGGAGCAAGCGATTCGCAGGGCTCTTAAACTTATTGGCGGAAAGAAGTTGGTGGAGAGGTTTTCTGAGCCAAAGAAAGGAAAAATTACCCTCAAGAAGGGCACAGAGGTTAATGAGGAGCTACTTCGCCAGCTTCCTATTGAGCTTTGGAGCAAACTTCCTCTTGACCTTGACCCTGAAACAGAGATGGAATTTACAAGTCTTGTTGACCGCACCTTGGAACAGATAGATATGGTGGAGAAATTGATTCAGGAGAAAATCCAAAGGCTTTATAAAGAAGAAGACCTTCCGCCCGGCGTGCTAAAAATCGTCCGTGTATATGTAGCTACCAAGCGTAAGTTAAGCGTTGGCGATAAGATGGCAGGAAGGCACGGTAATAAAGGCGTGGTAAGCAGGATTCTTCCTATTGAAGATATGCCCTATCTTCCTGATGGAACCCCGGTTGATATTGTTCTTGACCCGCTCGGTGTCCCCAGCAGAATGAATGTCGGGCAGATTTTAGAAACTCATCTTGGCTGGGCAGCTAAAGAGCTTGGCAGAGAAATTGACCGGCTGATTAAAGAAAACTTTGGTCCTGATGTTATCCGCAGGCGCCTGAAAAAGATTTATGATTCGCCCAGAGTGAGCAGATGGCTGGATGAGCTTGATGATGATGAAATTTTAAAGTTGGCAAGAGAGCTTCGTGATGGCGTGCGAATGAAGAGCCCTGTGTTTGACGGCGCCAAAGAAGCTCAGATTAAGGAGCTTTTAAGCTCCTGCGGACTTCCAGAGACAGGTCGAACTGTTCTTTTTGATGGTCGCACCGGCGAGCCTTTTGACCAAGAAATAACCGTTGGCTATATGTACATAATGAAACTTCATCACCTTGTTGATGATAAGATTCACGCCCGTAGCATTGGTCCTTATTCTCTGGTCACGCAACAGCCTCTGGGTGGAAAGGCGCAGTTTGGTGGTCAGCGTCTTGGTGAGATGGAAGTTTGGGCTATTGAAGCTTATGGTGCTGCTTATACTTTGCAGGAGTTCCTTACTGTCAAAAGCGATGACATTCAGGGCAGAACCAAAATGTATGAGAACATCGTTAAAGGTAGATATGAATTTGAGGCAGGTCTTCCTGAATCGTTCAATGTTTTGGTCAAGGAGCTACAGAGTTTAGCTTTAAATGTTGAGCTTTTAAGAAAAGTTGAGGAATAAAAATAAAAGCCTCAAAAGGAGGTAGAAGCGGTGAAACATTTAGCATTCGGGCTTTTTGAAGAGCCGAAAAAACCCATAACCTTTGATGCTATCCGCATCAGCCTCGCCAGCCCAGAGAAAATCAAAGAGTGGTCGCACGGCGAGGTGAAAAAGCCCGAAACCATAAACTACCGCACCTTTAAGCCTGAGCGTGATGGTCTTTTCTGTGCCAGAATCTTTGGACCCATTAAGGATTATGAATGCCTTTGCGGTAAATATAAGCGGATGAAGCATAGAGGCATTACCTGCGAGAAATGCGGTGTGGAAGTTATTCCCAGCAGGGTAAGACGAACCCGACTCGGACACATTGACCTTGCCACTCCCATTGCTCATATCTGGTTTTTCAAAAACCTTCCCTGCTATATCGGCGTGCTTTTGGATATAACCAGTAAAGATGTTGAGCGGATTATTTACTATGAAGCTTATGTTGTTGTTGACCCCGGAAACACAGACCTTGAAATCGGGCAGGTAATTAATGAAGATACTTATCGCAAGTATAAAGCAGAAGGATATAAATTTGATGCGGGAATGGGCGCTGAAACCTTAAAGCGTATGCTGGAAAGCATTGACCTTGAGGCGCTCCGCAACCGTCTCCGTATGGAGATTAAAGAGACCAAATCCGAGGCAAAAAGGCTCAAACTGGCAAAACGACTTCGGGTGGTAGAGGCGTTTATTAATTCTGGCAATCGTCCTGAATGGATGATTTTAGAGCGCATACCTGTTCTTCCACCTGACCTCCGTCCGTTGGTTCCTCTTGATGGTGGAAGATTTGCAACCAGCGACCTTAATGATTTATACCGCCGAGTAATCAACCGCAATAACCGCCTGCGCCGTCTTATGGAGCTGAACGCTCCTGAGATAATCATCCGCAATGAAAAGCGTATGCTTCAAGAAGCTGTGGATGCGCTCTTTGATAATGGCAGGAGAGGAAGAGCAGTAGCAGGACCCAACAAGCGCCCGCTCAAGAGCCTTTCTGATATGCTTCGCGGAAAGCAGGGAAGGTTCCGTCAGAACCTGCTTGGAAAGAGAGTGGATTATTCAGGAAGAAGCGTGATTGTCATTGGACCTGAGCTTCGGCTTCATCAGTGCGGACTTCCCAAGAAGATGGCGCTTGAGCTTTTCAAGCCGTTCATATTCAACAAGCTGGAAGAGCGTGGTCTGGCTACTTCAATTAAAGCTGCCAAGAAAATGGTGGAAAAGGAAGAGCCAGTGGTTTTTGATATCCTTGATGAGGTCATTCGTGAGCATCCTGTTCTGCTCAACCGTGCACCAACCCTTCACCGATTGGGCATTCAGGGATTTGAGCCGGTTTTGATTGAAGGAAAAGCCATTCAGCTTCATCCGCTTGTCTGTCAAGCGTTCAATGCTGATTTTGATGGCGACCAGATGGCGGTTCATATTCCGCTTAGCTTAGAGGCGCAGGTGGAAAGCAGGGTGCTGATTATGAGCACCAATAACATTCTCTCACCTGCGCATGGCAAGCCCATCATCGGACCCACTCAGGATATAGTTTTGGGCATTTATTACCTGACAAGAGAAAATCCCTATGCCAAAGGAGCAGGCAAAGCATTTGTAGGACCAGAAGAGGTTTTAATGGCATATTCGCAGAGAGAAATAGATGTTCATGCTCCTATCAAAGTAAGGCTTAATGGTAAAACCGTCCAGACCACAGTGGGCAGGGTTATTCTCTGGGAGATTTGTCCCAAAGATACGCCTTTTGAGCTGATCAATCAAGTGATGAAGCGCAAGGAGCTTGATGACCTCATTTATTACTGCTACAAGCATTTTGGCTTAAAAGAGACGGTCCTTTTGAGCGACCGGCTCCGCACCCTTGGCTTTACCTATGCGACCAGCGCTGGTATCAGCATTGCTATTGATGACCTTCGCATTCCCAGCAAAAAAGAAGAGATACTTAAAAAGACCTATGAAAAGGTGTTTGAAATAGAACAGCAATACCAGAATCAGGTGATTACTGCTGGTGAGCGGTATAACAAGGTTGTTGACCTGTGGGGCAAGGCGACAGAGGAGCTTACTGATGAGCTGACCAAAGAATTGAGCAAAGATGTCCTCAAGCTCCCTGATGATAAAGAAGTGGAGATTGAGAGCTTTAATCCACTTTATATGATGGTTGATTCTGGAGCTCGTGGTTCCACCCAGCAGGTGCGTCAGCT
>CAZQJX010000135.1:0-6185 GCA_964592965.1 uncultured bacterium | reverse complement strand
CCTCTCCCTCGCAGTCCTGATTTTTTAACTTCTTCAATCACCTCCTCCGGAGACATAGCCAGGGCTTTTTCCAGCCCAACAAATCCACCCTGAGCAAGATAATGCTCCAGCTTTTCTGGATTAATAATTCCACAATTTCTCAGAACAATGCGAACCTGGGGCTTAAGCATGGGATGGTCAAATAAATATGGTATTCCTTTGATTTTTTCTTCTCCAAAAGTTCCAAGAGCTAGCTCCGGATGGGGTTTATCCTTTACTAGGTAATCTTTGAGTATGATACGAAGTTTTTCCGGGGTGACCTGAGAATAGCAAATTTGGGGAACGCCTGGTTTTTGAATATAAACCATCGGCTCAAAACAGCACATTCCAATACAACCAACCGGAACAATTTGTGCCTTGATTTTTAATCGCTTAAGCTCCTGAGGAATTATTTCCAGGAGTTCCCCAGCACCTGCTGCCAGCCCGCAGGTAGCAGCTCCAACATAAATTACCGGATTTTTGCCCGAGACTAATTTTTGATATTCTTCTTGAGCCTTCTCGCGTAATTGCTTTAAATTCACGACTCAACCTCCATTAACGATTTAATGTTTTGCTTTTTTGACTACCTGTTTTTTCTTTTCAGATGCTTTAAGCTTTTCAATAAATTTCTTCACCGAGGTTGTGGTTTGTCTTCCATAAACCTTTCCGTTAATAACAACTACCGGAGCAAGAGCACAGGAGCCAAAACAGGCAACCCGCTCCAGCGAGAACATCAAGTCCTCTGTGGTCTCGCCGGGCTTAATCCCCAGCTCTCTCTCCAGCTCCCGCAAAATGCCCGCACTACCCCTAACATGGCAAGCAGTTCCTCTGCACACAACAATCATATTTCTCCCAACCGGGGAAAAGCGAAACTGAGCATAAAAACTGGCAGTTCCCCAAACCTCACTCTCTGGAACCTTTAAATACTTACTAATTCCAAGCATAACCTCACGGGGAAGCCAACCAATCTGTTCTTGGGCAATCTGCAAGGCAGGGATGAGGCTTTCGCGCTTGGGCTCAAGTTTTTCTTCAATCTCCTTAAGGGCTTTTTTGATTTGGGCAGGACTGACTCCTTTCATTTTACACTCCTTAGGTTTTGGTCAAAAAACCTTTTAAGGACTTTGCTAGCTTTTCCATTCTACTTCCAGTTCAAGAACTGCTAAAGCAAATCTGATATTTATATCCCACAAAGCGGGTTTTTGTCAAGAGGGTTTGACATTTATCAAAACTTTTATATAATTTAAACAAATGAGCAATTGGTATAAATGGGAGCTTGAGCTTATTCAAAAATTAATTAATTCTGATGCTGATTTTGCTGAATTATATAAAAAACATCGTGAATTAGAAGAAAAAGTTGATGAGCTGGAAAGAAAGGTTTATTTAACCTCTCAACAGGAAATTGAATTGAGAAGGCTTAAAAGAGAAAAGCTTCGGATAAGGGACCAGATAGAAGAAATACTTCGTGCCAATAAAAAAGTAGTACTCCCGGCGTAAGCCGGGAGTGGGAAGAAGTGCGCAATTATCTGCCCCGGTGGTGGACATCGGGGCATTATTTTAATTCAGGATTTTAATTTTTAAGGAGGTTTTAAATGAGAAGCGAGCGAGCAAAAAAGGGAATTGAGAGGGCACCGAACAGGGCATTGCTTTATGGTACTGGTCTTACGCGTTCGCAGATGAACAAGCCATTTATCGGGATTTTTACCAGTTTTACAGATATAATTCCCGGGCATATTGGAATGAGAGAGCTTGAGCGGGCAATAGAAAACGGGGTGCATTCTGCGGGCGGAGTTCCGTTTTTGATTGGCATTCCCGGCATCTGCGATGGAATCGCAATGGGACACGAAGGTATGAAATACAGCTTGGCAAGCAGGGAGCTTATTGCTGATGCAGTAGAGTCAATAACCAATGCGCATGCCCTTGATGGCATAGTGCTTCTTACCAATTGCGATAAAATCACACCGGGAATGGTTATGGCATGTGCTCGCTTGGACATTCCTGCCATTGTTGTCACTGCTGGACCTATGCATTCTGGAAGATATAAAGGAAGAAGGCTCAGCCTGGTGCGAGATACCTTTGAAGCAGTTGGTCAGTATCAGGCAGGAAAGATAAGCAAAAAAGAGCTGAGCGCGCTGGAGATGGAGGCTTGCCCAGGTCCCGGCTCCTGCCAGGGAATGTACACTGCCAATACAATGGCGTGTTTAGTGGAAGCAATGGGGATGAGCCTTTCTGGATGCGCAACCGCTCTTGCAGGGACTGCAAAAAAGAGGCGGATTGCTTACGAGAGCGGTCAGAGGATTGTGGAGCTGGTCAAAAAGAACATCACCGCGCGAAAAATCATTAACCGCAAATCTTTGGAAAATGCTATTCGCACAGACCTTGCTCTTGGTGGCTCCACCAATTCTGTTCTTCATCTTACTGCTATCGCCTATGAGGCAGAAGTTGAGCTTCCGCTAGAGCTGTTTGACCGGCTGAGCAGAGAAACACCAAATCTATGTCGGCTAAGACCCGCTGGTGATGATATGATGGAGGATTTGGACTGGGCAGGTGGAATTCCTGCGGTTTTGTATCGGTTGAGGAAATTTCTCAAAGATAATCCGACTGTGAGTGGAAAAAGCATAAAAGAGCTGGTGAAAAATCCGCCGGATTATATTGATGAAAAAGTGATTCGTCCGGTTGAGGAGCCTTATTCTAAAGAAGGCGGAATTGCCATTTTATTTGGCAATCTTGCTCCAGAAGGAGCGGTGGTCAAGCAGAGTGCGGTGAGCGAAAAGATGATGGTATTTGAGGGAAGGGCAAAGTGCTTTGATTCTGAGGAAGAGGCTATGAAGGCTATTTTAGCAGGAAAGATAAAGCCTAAAGATGTGGTTGTAATTCGGTATGAAGGTCCCAAGGGAGGACCGGGAATGCGAGAGATGCTTGCTCCTACAAGCGCTATTGTGGGGATGGGTTTGGCAGATAAAGTGGCTTTGATTACAGATGGAAGGTTTTCAGGTGGAACGCGTGGTCCTTGCATTGGTCATATTTCTCCGGAGGCAGCGGAGCGCGGTCCAATCGCAGCGATAAAAAACGGCGACCGAATTTTAATAGATATACCAAGACGCAGGCTTGAGCTTAAAGTATCTGCTGGAGAGCTTAGGCGCAGGCTTGCTCGCTTAGGAGCATTCAAGCCCAAGGTTAAAAAAGGCTATTTAGCCCGCTACAGCCAGCTGGTGACTTCTGCCAGCAAGGGAGCGGTTTTAACTACCTAGGAGGAAAAAATGACGGAGAAACTAGGAGCAGAGATTTTGATTGAAACCTTGATGGAAGAAGGCGTGGAGGTGATGTTTGGCTTTCCCGGTGGGGTTTTGCTCCATATCTTTGATGTGCTTTTTGATGCGGATATTGATTTTATCCTCACCAGGCACGAGCAGGGCGCAGCTCATGCTGCTGATGGATATGCCCGTGCTACTGGAAAGGTGGGAGTTTGCATTGCCACTTCTGGTCCGGGAGCTGCCAATCTTACGACCGGGATTGCCACCGCTCATATGGATTCAGTTCCGCTAGTTGCCCTAACCGGTCAGGTGCCAACCGAGCTGATTGGCGGTGATGCTTTTCAGGAGACTGATACGGTGGGCATTACCCGCTCTATCTCAAAGTATAACTATTTAGTCAAAGACCCAAAAGACATTCATCGGGTAATTAAAGAAGCATTTTATATTGCCCGCACGGGTCGTCCTGGTCCGGTGGTTGTTGACCTGCCCAAAGATGTTACCAGCGCTTATACAAAATATGAAAAGATAGATAAGGTTGAGATACGGAGCTATAAGCCGGTTCTTAGAGGCAATCCCCGTCAGGTTAAGCGTGCTTGTGAGGCGATTTTAAAAGCAGAGCGACCAGTTATTTATGCAGGTGGCGGGGTGATTATCTCTGGCGCTCACAAGGAGCTTCGCAAGCTGGCGGAAAGTCAAAAAATCCCCGTTACCCTTACCTTAATGGGCTTAGGAGGCTTTCCTGGCACTCATCCGCTTTTTATGGGAATGCTCGGTATGCACGGCACCTGGTGCGCAAATATGGCGGTGAGAAATTGCGACCTTCTCATAGCAATTGGCGCCCGCTTTGATGACCGTGTGACTGGGAAGATTGAAGAATTCGCTCCGCACGCAGAAATCATCCATATTGATATAGACCCAAGCGCCATTTCCAAAAATGTGGTGGTTGATATTCCCATTGTGGGTGATGTTCGCACGGTGCTCAATCAGCTTTTGCGCGAGCTTGAAGAAAAGCCCAAACCAGATATGAAGCAGAGGAAGAAGTGGCTTAAGCAGATTGAGGAGTGGAAGGAAGAGTATCCGCTCACTTATGAAAAAAGCAAAAAGGTAATTAAGCCTCAATATGTGGTGGAAAAGATTTATGAGCTTACCAAGGGCGAGGCAATTATCACCACAGAGGTGGGTCAGAATCAGATGTGGGCAGCACATTATTATAAATTTGACCGTCCGAGGAGCTTTTTGAGCTCTGGCGGGCTGGGCACAATGGGCTATGGCTTTCCAGCTGCCATTGGTGCCAAAATAGGAAGACCTGATGACATTGTGGTTGATATTGCTGGCGATGGCAGTATTCAAATGAACATTCAGGAGCTGGCAACAGCGGTTCAGTATCAGGTTCCTGTGAAGGTTGCGATTTTGAACAATCAATTTTTGGGAATGGTTCGGCAGTGGCAGGAGCTGTTTTACAATCGCAGATATTCTCATACCTGCATTGCCTGCCAGCCGGATTTCAAGAAGCTGGCAGAGGCTTATGGAGCAAAGGGCTATGTGGTTACTGACCCTGCTGATGTTGAGCCTGTGCTTAAAGAAGCGCTTTTTAATGACCAGCCCTGCTTGATAGATTTCAGAGTGGCTCGTGAAGAAAATGTTTTTCCAATGATTCCGCCGGGAAAAAGCGTTCATGATATGATTTTTGGACCCATAGAGAAAAAGAGGAAATCAAAACAAGGCTCAAGGAGAGGAAAATGAAAAGGCACACCATTTCCCTTTTGGTTGAGAACAGGTTTGGAGCGCTGAGCAGAATCAGCGGTCTTTTCAGCGCTCGCGGATATAACATTGAAAGCCTTTCGGTCGCTCCTACTGCTGACCCTACAGTAAGCAGAATGACCATTGTCACCAATGGCGATGAGCGGGTAGTTGAGCAGATTGTTAAACAGCTTAATAAGCTCATTGATGTAATCAAGGTTTGGAATGTCTCTGAGCATGATTACATTGGCAGGGAGCTGGTTTTGGTTCGGGTGGCAAGCGGAGGCGGAAAGCAGGACCAAGCGCTGAGAGTGGCGCAGATTTTCAATGCCCGTGTGGTGGATGTGGGGGCAGATAGCATTGCCCTTGAAATGATGGGAGATGAGAAAGAAGTAGAGAATTTTTTAAAACTGTTAAAACCACTGGGTATCAAAGAGCTTGTTCGCTCAGGAACAGTTGCTATGTTAAAGGAGCGGAAATGATTTTCTTTTAATTTAGCGTTAGACTAAATTTAAAAGAAAAAGGAGGGAAAAATGGCAAAGATTTATTACGAAAAGGATGCAGATTTGAAATATCTTGCTGATAAAACCGTGGCAGTGATTGGATATGGAAGTCAGGGGCACGCTCATGCTCAGAATCTTCGCGATAGCGGCATTAAAGTAATTATAGGCATTAGAGAGGGAAAGAGTGCCCAGCAGGCGGAAAAAGACGGGTTTGAGGTTTTAAGCGTAAGGGAAGCAGTTGAGAGAGCAGATGTTGTTCAAGTGCTGGTTCCGGATGAGATTCAAGCAAGGCTCTATAAAGAGGAGATTGCTCCGGGATTAGCTTCTGGCAAGGCATTGGGATTTTCGCACGGGTTTAACATTCATTTTCGGCAGATTATTCCGCCTAAAGATGTTGATGTTTTTATGGTTGCGCCCAAAGGTCCAGGGCACTTGGTAAGAAGGGAATATCAGGAGGGCAGGGGGGTTCCTGCTTTGGTTGCGGTTGAGCAGGATGCAACCGGCAATGCTATGAATCTTGCTCTTGCTTATGCCAAGGCGCTCGGTGCTACCCGTGCAGGCGTGATAGAAACTACTTTTAAAGAAGAGACCGAGACCGACCTTTTTGGTGAGCAGTGTGTGCTTTGTGGTGGCGTGACCGAGCTTATTCGTGCAGGTTTTGAAACTTTGGTAG
>CAZQJX010000134.1:0-6234 GCA_964592965.1 uncultured bacterium | reverse complement strand
CTTATCTCCCATAAGCTCCTCAACATACTGGATAAAAAAGCTATCAGGTCCGCAATTGAAATTGGAAAAATAAAGGGCAAAAAGATTAGGATGGGAGCGAATGAGCTTGGCAGAGGCAATTATTCTTTGCCCATAAGTCCAGTAGATATTTGAAAATTCATCTCCGAGATTTTCTGCTCGGAAAGGTAATAAATCAAGGGGAATAACATAAAACCCCAGCTCTGCGATTTTTTGTGGCAGGTTAAGATTAATTCCCGGGTCAAAAATATTGTAAGGTCTGCCTAAAATCACGATTCCAATTTGACCTTTGTCTTCAATCTCTTTGAGCGCCTTTTTTCCTATCTCCTCAAGCTCTTTTTCAAATTCTTCTTGTTCACTGAGAGCTTTTTGCCAAGCCTGATTAATTCTTTTCCTGCTTACCTTCAGTTTGCTCGCCAAAACACGATAAAGCTCAGCAGTTTGCTTTTTGTCATCCCACCTTAGGTCAATTATTGGCTTTAGGATTTTTTCTTCTGAAAGGTTATTCATTCTAAGGTTAGAACAAATCACAGCAGGAAAGGATTGAACATAAGGGCAGAAAAAAGAATTGCTGGTATAAGAATTGGGAAAATAGGAGATATAGTGGGGCACAAAGATAAAATCAGCCTTTTGGTTTTCAACTAGCTTATGAATATGCCCGTGAGCAGAAAGAATCGGAAAGCAAAAATCGCCAGCTGAATAATTTATGCCTTTTTGCTTAATTTCTGGAGTGGTTTGAGAGGTTTCAACCACTTCATAACCCAGCTCAGCAAAAAACCTGCGCCAAAGGGGCAAAAAGCTGTAGCTCGCAAGAGCCAGCGGAATGCCTATTTTCCCACGCGGATTTAGCAGTTTTACTTTGCCTTTTCTTTTGAAAAGCCTGACCCGCTCCTCAAAGAATTTATACTCAGCAAGATGGCGCTTTTTTGTCTCAGTAGGCTCCCTTCCGCACATATATCCCCAGCTTGGCTCCTCGGTTTCTCCGGGAATTTTTGCAAAAGTAATCTGACAGCGATTTTCACAGAGCTTGCAGGTTTCTTTTCTCAGCTGGATTTTTTTATCTGCAATTTCAAGCCCTCTGAATTTTGATTTAAAGCGCCTTTTTTCATATTCATTTTTCACAAGCAGGCTTGCGCCCAATGCTCCTAAAATGTGGCAATATGGACTGACAACCACTTCTACATCCAGAAGGTTTTCAAATGCTGCCACCAGAGCAGGATTTCTGGCAGTTGCTCCTTGAAAGAAAATCTTATCCCGCGAGCGGGGACGATTTCCAACAACTTTACTGAGATAGTTTTGCGCCACTGAATAAAGAACCGCGCTCATTGCCTCTTCTCTGGTAAATCCCTCTTGGAGAAGGCGTGCAACATCCTGCTCCATAAAAACCGTGCATCGGTCAGAAGTGTAGGGTGGAGAAGTGCCCATTAATTTTTCACCCAGCTCAGATAGTTTAAAGCCGAGCTTGTTTGCAAGCTCTTCAATAAAACTTCCTGTTCCTGCTGCGCAGACATAGTTGAGATTAGCCTGCGCAAGCCTTCCATTTTTGATGTAAATGTATTTGCTATCCTGACCGCCAATTTCAAAAATGGTTTCTACTTTTGAATCCCAATGCTTGGCTCCTTGGTAGTGGCAGGTAATTTCATTAATGATCAAGTCTGCGCCGATAACCATTCCCACCAGCTTCCTTCCCGAGCCTGTGGTGGCAACTCCCTTAATTTCAACTTCTTTTTCTTTTCTTTCTAGCAGTGTTTTCAGAGCACGGAAAAGTTTAAAAGTTGCCTCAATTGGCTCGCCCAGAGTTTTGCGATAAATATCAACCAGCACTTTTTCGTTTTCATCAATTAATGCCAGTTTGGTGCTGGTAGAGCCTATATCAATCCCCAAAAATGCAGAGAAGCGCTTTTCTGAGGGAAGATAAGAAATGCGAATTTCATTTCCCATCTCATCAATCCATTCTTCTCTGACCTTAAAATCAGGATAGGTTGATTTTTTCAAAAGAAGAGGCGGACGCCTTTCTTGTTCTTTTTTTGAAGTTGAAGCTAAAAAGTCAATGGTTAAAAATTCTGGGTCAATCCGCTGGGCAAAAAGAGCAGAACCAAGCGCACCAGCAAGATGAGCATTATCAAAGGTGCATATTATATCTGGATAAAATTCCTTAAGCCAGCGCATAACTTCTTGATTCTGGCTCATTCCGCCAATCACAGCAGTTAATCCTTTTAAAGGCTTGCCCCGAAGAAGGGTATGAAGAAAGGTTCGGCAAAGGCTTCGGCAAAGTCCGCTCCAAAGCTCAGCCTGAGAATATCCTTCCTGCTGAAGATGAATCAGGTCTGATTTGGCAAAAACCGAACAGCGAGCTGCAACTGATGGTGGGTCAATAACTTCATCAAATTCGCAAAGGTCTGTGTAATTTATCTGAAGGCGTTTTGCCTGTTCATCTAAAAAGGAGCCTGTCCCTGCTGCGCAAACCGCATTGGTGGTGTAGTTTTTGAACTCTCCTTTTTCATCAAGCTCAATCAAACTGACACTGCTTCCGCCAAGGTCAAGTATGTTTCTCACATCTTTAACCTGCCTTTTTACCCAAGCGATTTCCGCCCTAATCAGGTCAACTGCTTTAACCTTGATACTTTTGGTCAAAAGATGAGCGAGCGAGCCGGTTATGCCAATCCATTCAATAGAAAAGCGAGATTTAATTTTATCCAAAAGGTCACGAAAAAGAACAACAGGCTTTCCCTGATGAAAAAGATATTCCTGAAAAACAAGCTCATTTTCCTCACCCAAAACCACAAGCTTTAAGCTTACATTTCCAAGGTCAATTCCCAAGCGATGTCCTTTTTTCATTTTTGCCTCCCTGCAATTTTTGCTTTTATACTTTTGGTCTTTTTAGTTTTTTGCGGGCAGAATCTCACGGCACCTAATCAACCCAAGCCTTATGATTTTGCAGATAAATGGCTTACAGTTTTCTGATTTTTGAAACCCCATCTTTTGGTCAAAGACCAGCCTTCAAAGGTAGTTTAGCCGATTTCAAATAAATGACCAATTTGTTCTAAAAGTCTAATATAAATTGAGAAATTTGCAAGTTAAAAAGCAGGTTTTTTAGAGCCGAAGTATATTGGGTAAAAATAAGCAGAATAAAAACAGCTTGTAGCAGAAGTCTTGGCTTTTTAAGAAACGCTTTTTACAATTTTAATTCAGTAAAGCAAATTATTTGGAATAAATTATGCACAATAGCAGAATGCTGGGTGATTTTAATTAGCTCATTAGATTAGAGAACTGAGACAGGATTTGACAATCTTAATATCTTTGCTATAAAAACAGATAAGGAAGTATGTCAGCCCCTTTGTGGGCACCCAGCTTCCTTGGGGAAGCTGGGTTTTTTATTTGGGAGTAAGATGGCGATGAAAGTAAGTAAGAAACCAAAAGTAGCAATGATTGATAATTATGACTCCTTTACCTACAACCTTGTTCAGGTGCTTGGAACTTTGGGTGCAGAGCTTCGCGTGTGGAGAAATAACCGAGTTGGCATCAAAGAGATAGAGGCATTTGCTCCAGATAGAATTATTATCTCTCCTGGTCCTGGTGGTCCTGAGGATGCTGGTATTTCTTGTCAGGTTATTTTGCATTTTTCAGGCAGAGTACCGATTTTGGGAGTATGTCTTGGTCATCAATGTTTGGGATATGCTTATGGTGCGAAGGTAGTTTCTGCGAAAAGGATTATGCATGGAAAGACATCGCTTATATATCATCAGGCAAAGAGCATTCACAGGGGCATTTCCAATCCTTTTCGGGCTATGCGGTATCATTCGCTTGCTTTGCAGGAAGATTCTATGCCAGAGATTTTTGAGGTATCTGCACGGGCAGATGATGGAGAGGTTATGGGCATTGAGAATGAGAAGCTCGGGCTTTTTGGCGTGCAGTATCATCCAGAATCTTTTCTTACTGAGCAAGGGGTGGAGCTTTTGCGTAATTTTCTTTTTTGGAGCGTGTAGAGATGAAAGTGGTGATAAAGGAGCTTGAGCTGGGCATAAGCCCGCAGGAGGTTTTTTCAAGGCTTTATCAATTTCCTAGTTGTTTTTGGCTGGATAGCTCGTTTGAGCACGAGCTTTATGGTAGATGGTCTTTTATTGGATTTTCGCCTTTTTTAGAAATCAGGTATCGCAGGTGCAGGTTTTTGATTAAAGAAGGAAGGCTGGTAAGAGAATTTGAGGCGCAAAAACCTCTTGGTGTTTTGCGAAGGTATTTTTCTCGCTGGCGGATGGATTACTTTGACAAGGATTTTCCTTTTATTGGCGGTGGAACGGGATATTTGGGTTATGAGTTTGGGAACTATTTGGAAAGGCTTCCTTTTAGGAGAAAGGACGACCTGTTTTTAGACGAGCTCAGGTTTGATTTTTATCAATTTATTTTGGGCTATGAGCATAAATGCTCTCGCTGGTATTTGCTTGGTTTTGAAAGTGAAAGAATGCCAGAAAGCTACCTTGATTTTCTGGATAAACTATATCGCCTTCTGGAGAGACCCGCTTTACAGGCAAAGCAGGAAGAATATTTTTCTGGCTATTTAAAGAGCAGTTTTAGCAGGGAGCAGTATTTTTATGCGCTTAGGCGGGCAAAAGAATATATTATTAAGGGAGATATATATCAGGTAAATTTAACTCAGAGGTTTTCAGCTGAATATAAAGGAGACCTTTTTCAGCTTTATTTAAGGCTCAGGCAATATAATCCGGGCGCTTATTCTGGTATACTAGTATATCCTGATTTTGTTATTTTAAGCTCAAGCCCAGAGCTGTTTTTAAAGGTGAGGGCTGATGAGGTTATTACCCGTCCGATTAAAGGCACTTGTGCTCGGGGAAAGAACCAAGCTGAAGATGAAAAAAATAAAAATAAGCTACTTCATAGCGAAAAGGACTTGGCAGAGCTTGCTATGATAGTTGATTTAGAAAGGAATGACCTTGGCAGGGTTTGTGATTATGGCTCTGTAGAAGTAGTTGGGTATCCGGAGCTGGAAAGTTATAGTAGGGTTCATCATCTTGTAGCAACTATTAAGGGAAGGCTGGCAAAAGAAAAAGATGTTTTTGACCTTTTAAAGGCAACTTTTCCGGGAGGTTCAATTACAGGTGCGCCCAAAATAAGAGCTATGGAGATAATTGATGAGCTTGAGCCGGTTGTGCGTGGTCCTTATACAGGCTCAATTGGCTGGATAGGATTTAATCAGAACCTTGAGCTAAATATTGCCATACGAATAATGATAGCCAAAGATGGCTGGGTGCATTTTCCTGCTGGTGGCGGGATTGTTTATGATTCTGAGGCAGAGCTTGAATACAAAGAAAGCTGGGTTAAAGCTCTTGCTCTTTGGGAAGCGCTTTGTGCAGGTAAGAAAGAAGAAGAGAGAGTGGTTTCTTAACTGCCTTTAAGAGGTCATTTTTTCTATATTTGCCAGCACCTGAGGCAGGGTTTTTGCGCTTGTATCTCTAATCACCAAGTCGCAAAGGCTGGATAGAGCAGTTGGCTCGGGATTGATTTCAACCAGCTTGGCTCCTGCATCTTTGGCATATTTGGGAATAAGGCTTGCAGGCTGAACCACGCCTGAGGTGCCAAGAATTATCATTAAATCACAACTGCGAGCAAGCTCCATTGATTGATAAACATCGTTTGGGTCAAGGCTCTCGCCAAAGAAAACCACATCTGGACGAGACCAGCTAGAACATTTAGGACAGCGGGCAAATTCTCTGGATTTTTTTATCCATTGCCTTCTTGTTCGGGACATCTCCAGCTCACTTAAAAACTGAGAAAGCTTATCCTGAGAAACCATAAACCTATATTTACAGCGAAGACAGCGCATTCGGTAGATATTGCCATGAAGCTGAACTACCTTTTCCACCCCTGCTTTTCTTTCCAAATCATCTATGTTTTGAGTAATAACCGCTTTAAGCAAGCCTTTTTGATAAAGCTCTGCCAGAGCATAATGTGCAGGATTGGGCTTTGCCTGAATAAAAGTGCGAAGCGCAGAAAGGACAAAGTCAAAAAATTTTTGAGGCGCAAATAAAAAGGCTAATCCCAGACCAAATATGTTTCCAAAGATAATAGGCGGAAATTTTTTCCAAATGCCTTCATCTCCCCTAAAGGTGGGAATGCCACTTTCCTGACTAAGTCCTGCACCTGCAAAAGCAACAGTAAATTTTGAATTGATAATCAGCTGGCTGAGAGCATCAATTTCGTCCA
>CAZQJX010000133.1:0-6347 GCA_964592965.1 uncultured bacterium | reverse complement strand
TCACTTCATCCATTCTGCTTCCAGTATCAATCAATGCGGTGGCGATGATGGTAAGGCTTCCGCCCTCTTCAACATTTCTGGCAGCACCGAAAAATCGCTTTGGCTTATGGAGTGCTGTGGAATCAACACCACCAGTAAGAATCTTTCCGCTCGGTGGAACAACATTGTTGTAAGCTCTTGCCAGGCGGGTGATAGAATCAAGAAGAATAACCACATCCCTTTTATACTCCACAAGACGCTTGGCTTTTTCTAGTACCATCTCTGCCACCTGAACATGGCGCTGGGGTGGCTCATCAAAGGTGGAGCTTATTACTTCTCCTTTAACGATTCTCTCCATTTCTGTCACTTCCTCAGGTCGCTCATCAATTAAAAGAACAATGAGATAAAGCTCAGGATAGTTATGCATAAGCGCCTTGGCAATATTCTGAAGCATAACTGTCTTTCCTGAATAAGGAGGCGCAACAATCAATCCCCTCTGACCCTTTCCAATGGGGGTGAAAAGGTCAAGGATGCGGGTGGTGTAGTTTTCAGGGTCATATTCTAAAACAAGCCGTTCGTTAGGATAAATTGGTGTGAGATTATCAAAATGCACCCGTTCGCGGGCAACCTCTGGTTCTTCAAAATTAATAGCTTCTACTTTAAGAAGGGCAAAATATCGCTCATTGTCTTTGGGCGGTCTTATCTGCCCTGCAACTGTATCTCCGGTTTTGAGATTAAATCGCCGAATCTGGCTGGGAGAAACATAAATATCATCAGGACCGGGAAGATAGTTATAAGCTGGTGAGCGAAGAAAACCAAACCCATCTGGAAGAATCTCCAGCACTCCCTCGCCATAAATCAAACCGCTTTTAACTGCCTGCGCCTGAAGAATGGCAAAGATAAGCTCCTGCTTGCGCATACTATAGGCGCCTTCAACGCCAAGCTCTTTGGCAATTTTAATCAGCTCATTGATTTTTTTTGATTTAAGCTCTTTGAGGTTTAGCTCGGTTTTTGGCTTGGCTTTTGCCTCTTCTAGCTCTTCTTCAGGTGGGAGCTCAGTATTGTTTTTACGAATTTCTTGCTCCTCGCCGCTCTCTCCACTTTTTCCCATAATTTAGCTCCTTTAAAAATAATTTAAATTAGCCCACTCTTCGCTTTGACAGAACATTTTAAGGCTGGAGAAAATAATCCACCTCTTTTCGCTTTTAAGCTAATTTATCCAATGAACCAAGCTGGAGTGAATGTGGGAAATGGCATAGCGCCTTTGTGGAATTTAATTTAACCTTTTTTGAAATATTTGTCAAGCAAAAAGTTTTCTCCTAGACAATGACTTGACCAAAAAGTTCTTTTAGGGCGATAATAATTCCAAATTCAAAAAAAGGAGGGAGAAATGGTTGGAGTTGAATCCTACGGAGCCTATTTCCCCATCTGGCGTCTTCCCCGCAGTGAAATCGGCAAGGTCTGGGGAATGCCCGGCGGTCCTGGTGAGCGGGCGGTTGCCAATGGCGATGAAGATAGCTTGACTATGGCGGTTGAGGCTGGGTTTGATTGTTTGGTTGGAAAAGACCCGTCCCAGATAGATGGGCTTATCTTTGCCACTACCACTGCTCCCTATAAGGAAAAAGCAGGAGCACCCATCATCGCAACGGTTCTCGGGCTTCCTAGAACCGCAATGACAATGGATATAACCGATACTCTTCGGGCAGGAACAACTGCTATCAAGCTGGCAAAGGATGCCATTGAAAGTGGCTCGTGCAAAAGGGTGCTGGTTTTGGCTAGTGATGTTCGGCTGAGTGAGCAGGAATCTTTTGAAGAGCAAATGCTTGGTGATGGTGCGGTTGCATTGCTTATCTCCAAAGAAAATCTAATTGCCGAGCTCAAAGATTATTACTCCATTACAGATGAAATTGTCGGCATCTGGAGAAAAGATAAAGACGAATACATTATGCATTTTGAAGATAAAATTGAAGACAAATTTGCTTTTCAAGCAAATGTGCTGGAGGCAATTCAGGGACTGGTGAAAAAAACTGGCATTGAGATAAAAGAAATCGGCAAGCTCGCCTGCTCTTACTTTGACCCAAGAGGACTTATGGCAATAGCAGGCAAGCTCGGACTCAATCCTATGACCCAGCTTGCAGACCCGCTCTTTACTTCAATTGGCAACACAGGCGTGAGCGCTCCTTTGGTTGGTTTTGCCAATGCGCTGGAGAATGCAGAGCCTGGTCAGGAGATTATTCTTGCCTCACATGGCGATGGCGCAGATGCCCTTCTTTTTATCACCACTGATAAAATCAAAGAGCCTGTGCCAAGAATGGGCATTAAAGGCAATCTTGCCCGAAAAAGAGTGCTTTGGAGCTATGAGCAATTTGCTAAGTTCCGAAAGATAATCAAAAAGCAATTCAAGTATCCTAGAACCTCACCTGTTATTCACTGGAGAGAGCGAGAGGCTGAATTGGGTTGGTACGGGCATAAATGCAAAAACTGCGGAACCATTCAGTATCCGCTGGTAAGAATATGCTATGTCTGCCAGAGCAAAGATAATTTTGAAAAAGTAAAGCTTTCTCGTAAAGGAACGATTTTCACCTTTACCAAAGATTACATTCGTTCAGGCGGGGCTTTGCCTGTGCCTTGGTGCGTGATTGAGCTGGAGGGAGGCGGAAGAGTATTTCTGACAATGACAGATTGCGACCCTGAAGAAGTAAAAATTGGAATGGAGGTTGAGATCGTTTTTAGAAATCTTCATCAGGGAAGCGGGTATCATAATTATTACTGGCGGTGCCGTCCGCTCTGGAAACCTGAAATCCAAGCATAAAAGGAGGTCTGAAAAATGAAAGCACTAAAAGATAGGGTGGTCATTGCTGGAGTTGGTTATACCAAGTTTGGAGAAATCTGGGATAAATCGCAGGAAGACCTTTTGGTAGAGGCTGTTTATGAGGCTCTGGAAGATGCAGGAGTTGAGCCTAAAGAGATAGAAGCTGGCTGGGTGGGTATTCAGTATCCATTTACAGGCGTAAGCGGTGGAAGTGCAGCGGAATTTTTGAAAATGTATGGCATACCCTTTACAAGGGTGGAAAATTTCTGCGCCAGCGGTATGGATGCTTTTCGTAATGCCTGCTTGGCTGTTGCAAGCGGTGTTCACGAGCTGGTTTTAGCCTGTGGGGTGGAGAAGCTAATGGACCAAGGCTCAAGAGGTCTTCCGGATATGGGTGGCGCCCGCGGAGTAATGATGCAGACACCGCCTGCGCCCAGTATGTTTGCTCTGGCTGCAACCCGCTGTTTTGAGGTTTATGGCTGGAACAAAGAAACTCTTGCCAATGTAGCGGTAAAAAACCATGAGCATGGCTCCCATCATCCCAAGGCGCATTTTCGCAAGCCTGTGACCAAAGAGCAGGTTTTAAAAGCGCCAATCATTGCTTGGCCTTTGGGAAGATATGATTGCTGTGCAATGAGCGATGGCGCGGCTGCGCTTATCATCACCACTCCTGAAAGAATCAAAAGCCTTAAACACAAAGACGATTATGTCAAGGTACTCGCCAATGCCATTTCGGTTCATACGCTTGTCCCTTGGCTTCATCCCAAGTTTGATTTTCTCGGATTTCCCAGCACTCAGCAGGCAGCAAAAATGGCTTATGAGCAGGCAGGAATTAAAGACCCGATAAAAGAGATTGATCTGGTAGAGTGCCATGATTGCTTTACCATAACCGAGCTTTTGAATATTCAGGATTTAGGTCTTTGCAAGGCTGGGCAGGCAGGAGATTTTGTTGCCGAAGGAAATACCAAATATGGCGGATTAATACCTGTAAATGTTTCAGGCGGGCTGAAATGCTTTGGTCATCCAATTGGTGCAACTGGCTGTCGTATGCTGGTGGAGCTTACCAAACAGCTTCAAGGAAGAGCTGATGGATTGCAGGTAAAAGATCCTAAAATCGGCTTGGCGCATAATCTTGGTGGTGCCTTTACAGTTGCAAGTGTGACTATTTTGGGAAGGCAAGATGTTTAAAAAATTCCTGATGCCTTTTAATTTCAACTAAAACAGACCAACTACATCTTTCAGGTATTATCTCCTGACCAAATGGAATGTATAAAATAGCCACCCCCCTATCTGTTGATTTCATTTAAAACTGCTATAAATAAAATCGGTAAGTCTATTCTATGGATGCTCGCTAGTTTTTACTCTCTGCTTGTAAACAAGATTGTTTACTAATAAATTTGATGGTATTATAAAATTCAAGGAAACAGGCTGGAAGAGCCTGAAATTGCAGATATGACCAAAGAAATTAAAAGGCTGATTTTAGTTTTGTTTTTAACCTTTGCTTTTCTGTTTGGTCAGTGTGGTGGCGGGGGAGACAGCTCATCAGGAGGAGAAAATGAACAACAGCCCAGCCCTTCTCCACCACCTTCTCAAAACCAATCAACCAAACAATTAGCAGACTTATCTCTCTCTATTAATCCTGCACAATTAATAGTATCTCTTGATGTCCAGCTAAGCCAAGATGTTCAAGAGGTAGGAGAAATAGAAGTAATTCTCTCTCCTTATGATACTATTAACTTAGGGTATTTATTTATTAACCAAACAGTATTTATTTTTCCAGAACTAAAAGGAACAAATTTAAAATCCGACTTATACTCAGTCAGGCTTCAAATCACAGACTTTGGCTCTGATAAAGTCGTGCCCAGAGATGTGGTTATTATCTCTCCTACTCTTACTGAATGGTTAGGAATTAATCTCATTAGTGGATTTGACGAAAATGGTCTGCCTTACTATGACTATGGAGATTTTTATGCAACAGATAGAGCCCTCCTTTTAAAAGGTGAGCCATCAAGTTTTCAGTGGTGCCTGGCGTTTGATTTTGATGGATTAAATGAGCCTTTTACCATTAAAGCAGTAATCACCGCAAAACTTCCTCAACCTGATGATGAAAACGCAAATATTGTCTCAGAGCCATATCTTAATAATCTTACCAGCAGCTCGGTCACAATTCTCTGGGAGACAGATAAAGAATCACGCTCAATTGTTTGCTATGGTAAAACCCCGCAACAGCTCAACAATTGCGTTGATGGTAAAATAGCTCGGTATCAAATTCAACAATTATTACCCATAGGTTCACCACCAAAATTCAATTCCTTTCTTCATAAAGTAAAACTCACAGAGCTTGAGCCAGAAACTACCTATTACTATCAGGTAATAAGCGCAAGCTCACCCAGCCAAATCTATAGCTTTAAAACTCTGGCTGAAAGAGAAAAAACTTTTCGCTTTGCCATAATCGGTGATACCAGAACCAATAACTATGTCCACGAGCAGTTAATAAATTTAATGAAAGATTTTCAATTTGATTTTTATATTCATCTGGGAGATTTAACTGATAGCTTTTCTTCTTATGATGAAAGAAAAACCTTTCTAAGCATAGAACAGCCTCTCTTAAGCTATTTACCTATCTTTCCTGTTTATGGCAATCACGAGGATGTGGTCTGGTATAAAGAATATTTTGAATTACCTAAAAATTCTACTTCCCCTGAGCTTGATGAGCTTTGCTATTCTTTTGAGTATCAAGGGGTTTATTTCATTTTCATTGATAACATAAACTTTGACCTTGAGCAGGGAACAACTGTTTACAATTGGCTGGAAAGCGAGCTCAGCAATGCCTGGCAGGACCCAAACCGAAAATTCACTTTTATTTTCAGCCACTCACCGTTTTTCGGCGGATATGACCATTTCTGGACAAACTATCAATTCAGCCAGCTTTCTTTCCTTGGACCTTTGTTTCAGCAATATGATGTCAATGCTGGATTTGCTGGTCATATTCATCTTTATGAAAGATTGGATGCAGGTGGAATGCCTTATTTTATAAGCGGAGGTGGAGGTGCTCCTTTTTATGCCTATGGCATTCCACCCTATCAATTCCTCCTTGACCAGCAAAGTAATTATGCAGGTTTCACAATTAGCGACCAGTTCCATACTTGGAAGAATCATTTCCTTCTGGTAGAAGTTGGCAGTAATTATTTTCAGGTCTCTGCTTATGATGATTCTGGCTCTTTGTTTGACAGCTTAATTTACTATAAATGACTTGTTTTTTGGAAAAATGAATTTATAATATATTCCACTCCTTGCTCCGAGCAGAAGCTCGGGGCTAAAAACCCATAAGGAGGTGGAAATTGAAGCTGAGAAAATACGAAACCTTAATCATCTGCCGACCTGAGCTTTCCAGCGAGCAGTTCAAAGAACTGGTCAACCGCCTTAAAGAAAAAATTGAATCAACTCAAGGTAGGCTTTTAGAGGTCTGTGATTGGGGACTGAGAAAGCTGGCATATCCTATCAAAAGGCGAGGTGAAAAATTCTTTTACGGGCATTATTTTCTCCTCACCTATGC
>CAZQJX010000132.1:0-6447 GCA_964592965.1 uncultured bacterium | reverse complement strand
CAATTCCATTGGTGACAAAGGATATTTCAAAGCCCTCTTCAGCGCTTTTTTCAATAACTTCTTTAAAATGAGGATAAACAAGAGGCTCTCCTCCAGTAAAACCAATTCGGTTTATTGAATAGGCTTTTATCTGGTTGATGATTTTTTCAAAAAGTTTAAAATCCAGGTCTTTTTTTAAAGATTTATCTCGCAGGCAGTGCCTGCAATTAAGGTTGCATCTAGTTGTGAGCTCAAAGTTTATTTTTGCCTGACTCATTTATTCTTTTCCCGCTCGCTCCAAAAGGTTTTTTAAAAGGATTGGATTTTCAAGCCAGTCCCTTGCACTTTTAAGTTGCCAGAGCTTTTTAGCAGAATTAACAAGTTTTGAAAATGTTTTTAAATGGCTTTGCGCAAGAGCAGGATTAATAAAAACAAATGGACTTTGCTCAAGAAGCTTCACCAGCGCCTCTGCCTTTGAGATCGGCTCAAGATAGCTTTTTGGCTTATCTGTCTTTTCCAAAAAAATAATTGAATAATCCCCACTTGCTTTTTTAATCTGAGCTTGAGGGAAAATTTTTTCTAAGTCAATGATTTTTTTCCTCAATCCTTTAAGCTCAGGGGATTGAGCAATTATATCAAAATTTGAGAACTTTTGAGCAAGCTCAATTGGAAGATGCACGGGTTTTTTCAGACCGCTAAAAACCAATTGGTCTGAATTCGGCAGGATAAAAATAGTATCATCGCTCAAAAATTTGTATCCGTTCTGGAGCAGATAAACTGTAAGAGTGGTTTTCCCCTGACCCGAGCTGGCTGGGAACAAAAAGATTTTATTCTCCGAAGAAATCACTGCTGAGCTGTGAAGAAAAAATCTTTTCCTATGCCTGAGAATCTCATAGAACAAAAAGGTGAGCACAATTCCTGCAAAAAAATCCAGACCTTCTTCTATAGTCTCTGAAGATATATAACCAAAAGCCTCTCTTGCTTCTGGATTAAGAATTAAATAAGAATAAAAATCTGTAAAATATGTCCAGCCTTGCTCAAAAAAAATCTTTAGACCAAAATACCTAAGGGCAAGCCTAGCAGTTGTGGGAATGGGAGAAAAGATTTTCTTCTCCCAAAGCGTTATTTGAGCATCTGGCTGGGAAAATTCTGCTTTGTGGTGCGCAAAATACTCATCTACAAAATCTAAAACACGAATAGATGGCGATTGAATAAAAATTTTAACCCCAGCAAAATCAAACTTTAATGTTTTCATACATATAATTCTACCATCAGACACCAGTTAGGTAAAATTTTTAAAGAAGCGCTCTAGTTTCTGGAGCGAGTTATTCTTTAATTATTAAAGAGGCTCTTTATTTTCCGAAGCAGGCTTTTCCTCAATAATTACCCATCTGCTCAGATTTATAAGATAGTAAATTCCTAAAAGCACAAGCACACCATCAAGAACAATTATTCCCCAGATTAAAACACCAACTTTATGACTTAAAAAGGCGCTGATGCAGAAAAAAACCGAAAGAAATTTCTCACTGGTGGCAATCACTAAAAGTGAGCGGGCAGAATTTTCACCAATCAGTGCGATTAGATAAGCCACCGCATAAGGCAAAAGCACTAGCCCCAAAAGCCTTATAAAAAATGTTTTGACAGCCTCATCTTTGCTAAAAACACCCAAAAGCCGAGCCATAAGCTCAGGCGCAACCAGCAAAAGCAAGCCAGCAATAAAAGTTATTCCAAAACCAGCCCAGCAAAAAACATCATATCCTTTTATCTTTTCTTCCATAATCTTTTTAAAAATTTTAGGAGAAAAAAAGAGGTGTTGTCAAATTTTTCGCAGAAGTTCACAATTTGCAGAAAATTTTATCATATTTATTCGAGATTTTCTGAAAAATTTTCATAAATTATACCTTTTCAATTAACTCAGGATGATAGCCAAGTTTGGTGATAAGGCTAAGGATTTTGCAAGGGTCAACTTCTTGGTCGCTGGTTACAACAACGAGCTTATTTTTTAAATCCACTTTTACATTTTTTATCTCTTCCTGATTGAGCAGTTCTGTAATAATGTTTGCCCGGCAATGGCTACAGGTCATATCCTTGACTTTTAGGGTGAGTTTTGTTTTTGCTTCTTCCATAATTCTCTTTTTTGTCAAAGTTAAAGATTGAATCAGGTTTTTAAGTTTGGGGAAGATTAAAAGCGCAAGAAGAACCGCACCGCTAATTGAATAAATCAAAGATAGAGATTTAACCTCAGCTTGGGCGCTGATAAAGCCGAAATCATAGCCAGCAGGAAGAATGAAATCAAAAATCTTGCCAAAGCCCAAAGCACCTGCAAAAATCACAGCCAGATAAATCAAAAGCGCACGGGTGCCGAGAATCTTTCGCACAGTGGTTATGGCAACTGCATTGGTAGCAGGTCCTGCGATTAAAAAAGCAAGCGCAGCTCCTGGAGAGAAGCCTTTGAGAATCATTGCGGTTGCAACTGGAATGGAACCTGTTGCGCAAACATAAAGAGGAACTGCAATAAAAACCGCAACCAAAATACCGAGCAGACCTGTTCCAATATAATCACTGATAAGATGAGCGGGAATAAGCACGGTTATTAGCCCCGCAATCACCAATCCGAGAAGAACAGAGCCAGATAAAGTTTCTGGAAGCTCATAAAAAGCATAAAAAAGCATCTTTTTGATTTTTTGCCGAAAGGTGAGAGCCTCCAGATTCAGCTCACAGCTCGGGCAGTGTTCAGGCTCTGGCGCAAGAGATTTTCCCGGAATAAGAATAGTTAGCACACCTGCCAGCAAACCCAAAATCAAAGAGACTATTATTCTGGCAACCGTGAAAATCCATCCTAAAAGAGCATAGGTGGCTAAAATAGAATCTATCCCTGTCACAGGAGTGGTGATTAAAAAAGAAAGCGTAGGCGCCCTTCCTGCTCCTGATTCTCTGGCTGAAGTAGCTACCGGAAGCACTCCACAGGAACACAGTGGAAGCGGTATGCCAAAAAGGCTGGCTTTAACCACCCCTGCAAAATTCTCTTTGCCCAAATGCCTGCTGATTAAACCTGAAGGAAGAAAAGCATACAACACCCCGCCAAAAAAGAACCCTAAAACAAGATACGGCGCCATAAAAGCGGTTAGCTTCCAGCTCTCCGCTAAAAAGTTATAAATAAATTGCTCCATTTTTTATGCTCCTTAAATTTTAATTTTATTTTTTGCTGAAAATTTATTTTGAGCTTCTACCAGTTCGCAGAAGGCACATATATCTTTGTTGGTAATTTCTCCGCATTTTTTACATTCTTTAATTTCATCTTCCCGGCAAAGGATTTGAGCAAGCCTCTTAATATTTTCCATCATTTTTTCACCAAAGTCTTTTTGCCAGCTCAAGTGTATCACCTACATAATCAGCAATCTCCTGCACCTCTGGCTGTTGATAGTTATGAGCAAGGATAAGCGACTTCTTTCTTTTTTTAAGCTTTTGAATCTCCACCCTGATGTCCGTATCGCATAACCACATTTTTTGGTTTTTAGCTGGCTTCAAAAAGCCAAGTTGAAAGGTATCTTTCGCCTGTGTCAGGAAGGATAAGCACGAGCATTTTTCCTTTGTTTTCTTTTCTTTTTGCAAGCTCAACACCTGCCCAGAGAACCGCTCCTGAAGATATTCCAGCTAAAATGCCCTCCTCCCTTGCCAGCCTCCTTGCCATCTCCCCTGCATCTTCACTTTTTACCTGAATGATTTCATCAATCAGCTTGAGATTGAGCACCTTTGGAATAAAACCAGCACCAATCCCCTGGATTTTATGAGCGCCCGGCTTTCCACCAGAAAGAACAGGTGATTCTGCTGGCTCAACCGCAACTGCCTTTACACTTGGTTTTAGCTTTTTGAGTACCTGAGCACAGCCGGTAATGGTCCCGCCTGTTCCCACACCAGCCACAACTACATCTACTTTACCGTCTGTATCTTCCCAGATTTCAAGCGCAGTTGTTTTGCGGTGAATTTCAGGATTAGCTGGATTTCTAAATTGCTGAGGCATAAAATAATTGGGATTTTTCCGCACCAGCTCCTCTGCTTTTTTAATAGCTCCCGGCATTCCTTCATTGCCAGGAGTGAGAATAAGCTCTGCTCCCAGCGCCTTTAGGAGCTTTCTTCGCTCAACTGACATCGTCTCCGGCATAACCAGCACCACCCGATAGCCCCGGCAGGCGCAGACAAATGCCAAAGCAATGCCCGTGTTTCCGCTGGTGGGCTCAATAACAGTCATACCCGGCTTGAGCTTACCTTCTCGCTCCGCCCGCTCTATCATTGCCAAGCCAATCCTGTCCTTAACACTTGAGAGCGGATTAAAACTCTCCAACTTGGCAATTAAATCCGCTCCTAAACCCTTGCTGATTTTTCTCAGACGAACCAGCGGGGTGTTGCCAATGGTCTCAGTAATGTCTTTGGCAATTTTCGGTCTTTTCTTTCGCTTGATTTTCACGCTACTCTCCTTTGCTCAGATATAATACATATGCGCTACCTGCTCCTGCTTTTGCCGAGCCTTCTTGGCAAGCTCAGCTAAAGTGGTTTTTTTCAAAAAATTCTGCATTACTTCTGAGAGGCTTTTCCAGAATTCATTGGCAATGCATATTTCATAGCGGGAGCAGAAGCTTGGGTCATCAACACAATCAACCAGATTGGGCGCACCTTCAAGAGCACAAGCAATTTCATCAATGCTAATCTGGTCAGAAGGCTTTGCGAGCGTGTATCCGCCTTTTGCTCCCCTGATGCTCCTTACCAAGCCAGCATTTTTCAGCTCAGCTAGAAGCGAATCAAGATACTTTCGTGAAATCCCTTCCCGCTCAGCAATATCTTTGACCAAAACCACCTCGCCCTCGTTGAGGGCAAGCTCAATCATTGCCCGAAGCCCGTATCTTAGTTTAGTGGTGACCTTCATTTCCTTCCTTTTTTCTATTAATTCTATAGAATAGATAGCATTTACTCAGCAATTGTCAAGTACAAACTTTAAAATTTGCTAATGGCTTTTTAAATTCTGCAAAAGAGAAAAGTCCTTGACTATTTTGGCTAGCTCATTTATGTTGGAAAGTGATGGCAGAGAAAAAGATTTTGGTTCCGGTTGATTTCTCCGAGCTTACTGATGAGCTTATTGCTTATGCCGGTGAATTTGCCAAGTTATTGAATGCCAGAATTATTCTCCTTCATATCATTCAATCCACTCAACTGGTAGAGATTTTAGGAAGTTTGGAAACAGGCATACCTTCTTTGAGCGACCCTGAGCTAATTGAGCAGGTTCGCCACTCTGCCAAAGCCAAACTGGAAGGATATAAAAGGGGTTTGGTTGAAAAGGGAATTGAGGTAGAGTCTGAGGTTTTAGCTGGTGTGCCTTATTTGGAGATTGCCCAGTTTGCTATTGAAAAAGATGTTGATTTAATCATCATTGCCAGTCATGGCAGAAGTGGCTGGCGACATTTTCTTTTGGGAAGTGTAGCGGAAAAGGTGGCAAAAAAGTCCAAAGTGCCGGTTTTGATTTACAAACCGAGATTGGCTGAAGAAACCAGAGGGTGATTAATTTCCCTTAAAAGCCTGCCCAATTGGAAAAAAGGTGAGAGTAGCATAAATTAAAAAATAATGCCATTAAAAAGCTAATTGATATTTTTATCTGTCCTTTTCTGGGATTGGTGCACCGCCGGTTATTTCATAGGCTTTTTCTAAGGCGTAAAGAGTTGCGTCTCGGTCGTTTTCAATCCACCAGTCCAGATTGATGGGATTAAATGCCCAAAATCCTTCCTTGTAGATATTCATTTTTGCTTTGGGAAGGGTTTTGCCAAGGGCTTTTTTGGCTTCTCTTCGGTTTCGGTTGGGCCTGCCGATTTCTATATCTATTGCCAGCGTGCCGTAAAAGTGATACTGCATATCTTCCATCTCTCCGGTAAAGGTATCAAGCCAGCGGGGCCAGCGAACATAAATATATTTTGTTTTTTTCTGATGCTTGATAAATGCCTTGCCCATCTGCCAGTGCCTTTTGGCACACCCGTGATTGGTGCAACGGGTGGGAAAAAGCACACCAGCAACGCTGTGAAAATTGATGCTGGCAAAAATTTTGTGCTCGTCCATAAATTTTTTTATTGCTTGGGTTTCAGGCTCGCTGAGCGGGTATGGACCGTGGTAGTTTGGATGTTCTTTTTTATCTGAGCCTGCCCAGTTGATTTTAAGGGTTCTAGGACCAGGAAGGAAAAAATTGCGGTTGAGGTCAACCTGGTTGGCGTTTTTCCTATGCCCTTGCAGGTCTCCTTTTTTGTAAAGTTCAACGGTTTTGTAATATCCATCAGGATTGAGGCAAGGAAGAATCCAAAACTCCATTTTTTCTAGCAGACTATGAATCCAAGGGTCAGAATCAGCATCTTGCAAAAGCCTTTTGGCAATAGCCATTGCCATACGATTTCCAACCATCTCATTTCCGTGAATGTTTCCGCAGACCATTGC
>CAZQJX010000131.1:0-6591 GCA_964592965.1 uncultured bacterium | reverse complement strand
GATTAACTCCTTTGACTTCATTTATAATTCGGTTGGAGATTTTTCCCAAAAGTGAATGAGGTAGGTCTGCCCAGTCTGCAGTCATTCCATCAAGGCTTTTTACTGCCCGCACCGCAATGACATTTTCATAAGTTCGCTCATCACCCATCACACCCACGCTTTTCACAGGAAGAAGCACAGCAAAATATTGCCAGACATCCCTACCACGCCCGGCTTTTTCTATTTCTTCTCGGACAATGGCATCTGCTTTTCTTAAAACCTCAAGCCTTTCTTTGGTGACTTCTCCAATAATTCTTACTGCCAAACCTGGTCCGGGAAAAGGCTGGCGCCAGATGATTTCGTCGGGCAGTCCCAGCTCTTTACCTACTTTTCTCACCTCATCTTTAAATAAGTAGCGTAAGGGTTCAATTAGTTTAAGGTTCATTTTTTCTGGCAATCCGCCAACATTATGATGGCTTTTAATAGTGCTGGAAGGACCACGAAAAGATGTGCTTTCTATCACATCAGGATATAAAGTTCCCTGGGCAAGAAATTCAACATCTGAGATTTTTTTCGCCTCTTTTTCAAAAACCTCAATAAAGGTATGACCGATAATTTTTCTTTTTTCTTCTGGGTCGGTTATGCCTTTTAGCCTTTGGAGAAACAGCTCGCTTGCATCCACATAAACAAGCGGGATTTTAAAATTATCCTGAAAAACTTTTAGCACCAGCTCAGGCTCGCCCAGCCTGAGTAATCCATTATTGACAAAAATGCAAGTGAGCTGGTCACCAACTGCTCGATGGACCAAAACCGCGCAGACTGAAGAATCCACCCCTCCACTCAGCCCGAGAATAACTTTTTTATCTCCTACTTGTTTGCGAATATTTTTTATACTTTCTTGAACAAAACTTCCAGGATTAAAGAGCCCTTTCAAGCCTGCGATCTTGAAAAGAAAATTTGCCAGAATTTCTTTGCCTAAAGGAGTGTGAGCAACCTCTGGATGAAACTGCACTGCATAGATTTTTCTTTTTTTATTGCGAATAGCAGCATAAGGGGAATTTTCTGTGTGGGCAATTTTTTCAAATTCAGGTGGTGGTTCTTCTATTCGGTCAGCATGACTCATCCATACCCGTATTCCCTGCTCTGGTTCTGCTTCATCGTGGTGAAGTTTTTGCAAGTGGGCAGAGCGCTCTTTCATCCCATAAAACAGGTCAGAATCGTCATCAATAATAAGCTGGGCAGGACCATATTCTCTCTTTTTCGCTCGTGCGACTTTTCCGCCCAAAAGATAAGTAATTACCTGCATTCCATAACAGATGCCGAGAATAGGCACATCCAGCTCAAATATCTCTTTTTTGGGCTTGGGACTATTTTCGTCTAAAACGCTGGCAGGACCGCCAGAAAGGATAATGGCTTTGGGATTGAATTCTTTTATCTCTTCTTGACTAATCCAGGGTGGGAAGATTTCAGAATATACTTCCAGCTCCCGGATTCTACGAGCGATGAGCATTGTGTATTGGGAGCCAAAGTCTAAAATCAAAACCTTTTCTTCTCGCCAGCTTTCCAATTTAATTATTCAATACGATAGTTTGGTGCTTCTTTTGTGATAATTACATCGTGAACATGGCTTTCCCGAAGCCCGGCATTGGTGATTCTTATAAAGCGGGCTTTTTGATGCAATTCCTCTATGGTTCGGCAACCGCAATAACCCATTCCTGCCCGAAGCCCACCTACCAGTTGGTAAATACTGGCAGAGAGAGGTCCACGATAGGGCACTCTTCCTTCTATCCCCTCTGGCACGAGCTTGCCCATACTTAAACCGTCAGAATTTTCCGCCTGACTTAAAATATCTTCCCAGCTGACTTCCTGACCGTATCTTCTCGCACTTCCCTCCAGCATAGCTCCGAGCGAGCCCATTCCACGATATACCTTGTAGCTCCTTCCCTGATAAAGAACCAGCTCGCCTGGACTTTCATCTGTGCCTGCAAAAAGGCTTCCTATCATAACAGAATGTGCTCCTGCTGCTAGCGCTTTGGTTATATCGCCAGAATATTTTATTCCACCATCAGCGATGATAGGCACCTGATATTTTTTTGCCACCCGAGCACAATCTGCAATAGCAGTAATTTGTGGAACACCTACTCCTGCAACCACACGAGTGGTGCAAATAGACCCAGGACCTATTCCCACTTTAATTGCATCTGCTCCTGCCTTAATCAGAGCCTCTGCTCCTTCTGCAGTAGCAACATTTCCTGCAATAAGCTGGCAGTCAGGGAAATTCTTTTTTATTGCTTTTATCTGCTCAATCACTCCCTTGGAATGACCGTGTGCAGTATCAATACAAAGCACATCTACACCTGCTTCCACTAGTTCTCCTGCTCGCTCAAGCTCTTCTGCTCCCACACCAATAGCAGCGCCTACCCTCAGCCTTCCTAGCTCATCTTTACAGGCATTGGGATGCTTTTCAGTTTTTTCTATGTCTTTAATGGTAATAAGCCCTTTTAATTTTCCCTGGTTATCTACCACTAAAAGTTTTTCAATTTTATAGCGATGAAGTAGCTCTTTACTTTCCTCTAAACTAATCCCTTCAGGAACAGTGACAAGATTTTCTTTGGTCATAATTTCTTCTACTTTAAGGTCAAGGTTTTTTTCAAAGCGGATGTCTCGGTTGGTGAGAATGCCGAGAAGCTTGCCATCATCATCAGTCACAGGCACGCCAGAGATGTTATGTTTTTTCATCAGCAAAAGCACATCAATTAATTTCCAGTGGGGACGGGCAGTGATGGGATTGATTATCATTCCGCTTTCAAACTTTTTAACTTTTTCCACTTCTTCTGCCTGCTTCTGAATGCTCATATTTCGGTGAATAATGCCAATACCACCTTCCTGCGCCATAACAATAGCAGTGCGGGATTCTGTGACTGTGTCCATAGCAGCGCTGATAAGCGGGATATAAAGCTCAATCTCTCGGGTCAGTTTGGTGCGCACATCCACCTCTGTTGCCAGCACCTCAGAGTAGGAAGGCAAAAGAAGAACATCATCAAATGTGAGCCCTAATTTGATGTTTTCCTCCAGCATAGACTAATCCCTTTGGTTAAAAAATCTTTACTTATTTTTAAAGAGATTTCAAGCGCGGGGTTAATCTTCAGGCTCAAGCAAGATTTTGTGAGCAGTAAAATCAATTTTCTTTATTCTGCCCCGAAAAGTTCGCTCCTCACCCAAAAGATTCTCAATCCGCCATTCTTTTTCAGAAACGGGCTCAAGAATAACTACATCTTTCAGATAAAGCTCTTCTTCTTCCCCACGCTTTAGATATGCATTTGATTCACACATTTCAAATTATTTTAACACGAAATTTTAAACTTCCAAGCGGTCGATGCTCTGAGAAGAAGGATAAAAATATTTTTTACCAATAGGAGAGATAAGCCACCAGCCCAAAAGAGCTTTTTCAATTTTCCATCCCTCATCAAGAGAAATTTTGCCGTAATCAGGAAGTTCAAGGCTGAATTTAGGAAGGGCAAGCCCGCTTGTAAATGAAAGCTCCTGCCAGAGCTTAAGAGCTTTATCAAGTTCCAAAGAAAAATGAACTGCTCCTAAAATAGGGTCGCATTGAAAAAGATAATAAGGTTTAACTCCCAAAGATACCAGTTTGTAAAAAAGCTCTTTTAAGATTTGAGCTTGGTCATTTATTCCTTTGAGTAAAACAGTTTGATTTAAGATGGGCACCCCTGCCTTGATTAATTTTTTTATAGCCTTTTGAGAAGCATCTTGTATTTCTTTAGGGTGATTAAAGTGAGCTATGAACCAGATTTGCTTTTCTGAACTTGACAGAATTTCTATCAGCTCTTCATCAATCCTTGGCGGATAAAAGCATAACGCCCGACTGGAGATGCGTATGGAGATAATTTGCTTGAGTTGGCTGAATTTTTTAATAATCTGTTGAAGCCATTGATTAGAAAGAAAAAGAGCATCTCCGCCAGAAAGGATAATTTCTTTTACCTCGGGTTTTTGCTTAAGATAACGAAATGTTTTCTCCAGCTCTTCTTCCTCAAATTTAAGATTTTGTTTTTCAAGAGACCTGCGAAAGCAAAATCTGCAATGAGCAAAACATTTAGTTGAACAGAGAATCACTACTCGGTCAGGATAGCGATGGATGAGCCAAGGAAGGATTTTAAATTTATTTTCCTGGGAAAAGTCGGGTATGCCTTTTTCTTCAAGCTCTTCTTTCTGTGGAATAAGCTGAAGGCGAATCGGGTCTTTGATATTTTTCCAATCAACCAGCTTTTTTATCTCCCTATTTAAAAGAATTTTCCAGTTTGATATTTTTTGAGCAAAGCCCCTCTCTTCAGAGGTGAGCAGAGACATAAGCTCCTTTTCAGAAAGAAAATCAACCTCTATTTCCTTTTTCATCAAGCGGGAATTTTAGCAGGCAAAAAACAATTCTTCAAAACATTTGACAAATATAAAGAGCAGGGATTTAATCATCAAGATAAAATGAATAATAATGAGAAAAAGCATTCAAAACTGAGCAAGCCTGAAAAGGTTGCGCTGGGTGCAATTTTCCTCAATTTCCTTTTAAGCGCGATTAAATTTGTGCTGGCAGTTTTTTCTGGCTCGCTTGCTCTTTTAGCAGAAGCCTTCCATTCTCTAGCTGATATCGGCTCAAGTGGTGCGGTTTTTATAGCTTTGCGTATGGAAAAGAAAACTCCTTCCAGCCAAGATTCTTCCATAAAAAAGTTTTTTAAAACCAATCCTCAATTAAAGGTGGCATTCGCCATTGGTGTATTTTTGCTGGTAGTTGCGGTGATGGTTTTTCGTAGGGTGTTTAAGCCCGAGCCCATCTCTGTGAAATATCCAGTTCCCACTGCATTGGTAATGCTGATTTTGGCTTTGGGTTCATATCTGCTTTCTCGTTTTGAGCGATTGGTTGGAGAAAAAGAAGGTGCTACTGCTCTTGTTGCTGATGGTCATCATGCTCTGGTTGATATGCTCGGCTCCTTGCTGGTTGCGATTGGTCTTTTTGGAGAAAGCCTAAACCTTCGGCTTGACCGGCCTGTTGCCTTTATCATCTCTCTTTTCATCGCCTTGCAGGCGATAAATGTTTTCATCGCAGTGGCAAGGGACTGGCTTAGAAAAGAGGAATCCGCAAGCTATAGATACCCACAGCATTTAATTGATATCTTTCAAAACCGCCTTCCTAGGTTAAGGAAAAACTTTATGCTTCGCTTTGCCAGCTGGTTAAGAATAAGTGGAGATGAGCGAAAAAGAATTGAACGAGCAGAGCTGATAAGTGGAATTTTATTGTTACTGATAGTGATTTTGCTCTGGCTTTTAAGTGGATTTTATCTAGTTGCTCCCAGCGAGCTAGCAGTGGTTGAAAGGCTAGGAAAGCCTATCAAGGTTAATCCACCAATAGGTGCGGGTTTGCATTATGCATTTCCTCGCCCCATAGACCGAGTGCGTAAAATAGATGCTCTCAGAGTTAAAAGAATAGTAATTGGCACTGAGGTAAGTCCAGAAAGCAGAATGCTTTTATGGACTAACATTCATTATTTAAAAGAGCATAATGTTTTAACAGGAAGCAAGATTTTTGTTGATTGCGGAATGGTGCTTCATTGGCGAGTTTTTGACCCGTATCAATATTTTTATTCAGGAGCAAATCCAGAAGCTTTTTTAGAGGCAATTGGCTATCAGGCTCTTTTGGAAGAATTTGCTCAGCGAGATTTCTTTCAAATTATGCTAACAGATAGAAGGGAATTGGAAGCAAGGCTGGAAGATAGGATTCGCAAGGAGCTTAAACAGGCGAAAACAGGAATTGAGCTTTTAGCAGTTGACCTGCGAGATATTCATCCACCCACAACTGTGGCGCCAGATTTTGAAGAGGTGGTAAGCGCAATGGTTGATTATAACACTTATATTAATCAGGCTCGTGGGTATGGAAATTCATTAATACCTAGAGCTCGGGGAGAGGCAATAAGCACGATTTACCAAGCACAGGCAGATAAATCGCTTAGAGTAATGAAGATGCGAGGAGAACGAAAGCGCCTTGTTCATAATCATCAAGCGTATCTGCAGTTTCCTGTTATTTATCGTTTGGAGCTGTGGCTAGAAAGTATAGAAGAAGCACTTAGCGGTAAGGTTAAATATATTTTACCGCCAGAAGCGACTGAGGGAGCAGTTGAGCTTTATTTAATGTTAGAACAACTGAAGCCACCTAAGAAAGAGCAGAGGAAGGGGGAAGGAAGATGAAAAAATTGCTTTGGATAATTGCTGGGATACTGGGCTTGATTTTGCTTATCTCTGCTTTTACTTTTGTGGTTGACCAAACGCAATATGTGGTTTTAACCCAATTTGGCAAACCTATTCGTGTATATGACCAGCCGGGGCTCAAGTTTAAACTTCCCCTACCCATTCAAAAGGTTAACCGAATTGACCAAAGGCTATTGGTTTTTGAAAGCAGGCTTATTGAGCTTCTCACCAAAGATAAGAAGAATCTGGTAATTAAATGTTATGTTTGCTGGCGGGTTGCAGAGCCAATGCATTTCTTTCAGGCAGTGGGAACAAGGGAGATGGCAGAGCAGAGGATAGAGGATGTGCTTATTGCCAAAGCAG
>CAZQJX010000130.1:0-6656 GCA_964592965.1 uncultured bacterium | reverse complement strand
AACACCTGTGTTTATCATCCTGGTGAAAAAATTATTGCTCGTTGTCAGAAGTTTGGGCGAGCCTACTGTAAAAAGTGTTTTGATGAAGGAATTGCCAGATGTTCAAGCCCTAAAATGCACTGTCCATTCCGTTCATCTTGTATGGTCTGGTTCTTGACTCATCTTGGTGAAGCAAAGAAGCAGGAGAAAAAAGCAAAAGAAAATGCTGTTTATAATTCCAGCTAGCTGAAAATTTTACCAAGCTTGAACTTAAAAAATCTAAAAGCCTAGAGATGATTAATTTGGGCTTTTTTCTTCCAATTCTTTTAAAACAAAATAAGCGGACTTTTCCCCCTGCGGTGTAACTACTCCCTGGTATCCTTCCACGCTTTTAATTACATCAAGGAAATGATTTTTGATGTAAAAAGAATGAAACAGAGCCCAAAAAAGCAATCTTCCTGCTTTTCCCTGTTCCCACCAAGGAATAATCTTTTCTAGATTTTTCAGTAATCTGGGTAGGACAGTAATCAGGACCAGTTAAAGCGAGTTTAAGGTAACCTATGGCACCTGCCCTGATTGTAAGAGCAAAAAAGAAAAAATACAGCCATCCCAAAAATTTCCCTTTTTATTTCCTGCTCCTTTGCCTTTCTTGACGCTTTTCGCTTTCTTCAAGCAGAATTGCCCAATATGCTCCTCTTGCTCCTTTTTTAATCAATCTTTCCAAAAACAGGTTTTGGCTGTAGTTATAATCCTGTGATTTTTTCTGAGCACTGGGCAGAAAAAAGCAGGGGTCAGAACCAATTAAGCCTTCTAGATAAGCTAATCCATCTTTTTGTAAACTTGGCTCAAGGTAAAATACAGGATAAATCAATTCCGGATTGTTTTGCCAAGCCCCGATGATTCCGTCAGGAATTTGCTCCTGCTTTCTCAATTTTTTCTCTAAATCAGTATAAGCGAAAACTCTTACTCCCCAGCTTAATCCCACCCTATCTGGCTTAATTTTTTTCATTAAAGAGATGGTCTTGCGAAGGGTCTTTTTGCTCTCTTTTGGCGCGCCGAGAAGCAAATCAAGCATCACCCTGATTTTGTGCTTTTTACAAAGTGAAACTGCACGGGCAAGGTCATCTGGGGTGTGGTCCCTTCTCAAGCTTTCCAGCACCTCCTCTGCGCCAGAATCCGCTCCAAAGCAAATGCCCGCCCCTCCTGCTCGGGCATATAATTGAGCAAGGTCATTATCAAAGCGAGCAGGCGAAAAGTATCCATAAAGTTTTATTTTTCTGTTTAAACCTCTTTTGCAAATCTCCTCAAGAACTGACATACAATGAGAATAAGGACGATTAAACTCACTATCGCAGAGATGAAACGCCCAGATTCCTTTTCTCACGAGCTCTTCAAGCTCATCTGCAACTGACTCTGGCTCCCGAAGCCGAAATTTCCTTCCCTTGCTTACCAAATCTGCACAGTATATACACCTTCCATCACAGCCCCGCTTAGTTTCTATACCAATCTGACCCCCAAGTTTAAAATAAAGCGAATTCTGCACAAAACTTCTCTGAAAAGAAAAATTTCTCAAATCCGCCATTGCCCGTGAGCAAAGGGCAAAGCCTTTTCCAACCAATCCCTGAATATCTGCCTGGCGAGGTTCCTGACCTTTTTGTAAAACCTTAGCTAAAGCTAAAAGCGCCTCTTCACCATCTCCCCAAATGCCATAATCTGCACCAAGATATTCAAGTAAAGCCCTTGGCGCAAGTGAATATCCCACCCCACCAACAACAATGGGAATGTTAAAATTCTTTTTAATGAACTGAACAAGCCAGCGCACTTTTCCTGCCAAAAATTTTCCAGACAAAAAATAGCAATCATCAAGGTTGCGCAAAGTAATGCCAATGAGAAAAGGTGGGTCTTTTCTGATAAGCTCAGCTAATTTCTTTGACCATCCTTTTCTTTCAAAGCTTAAATCAAAAATTTTAAATCTAACTTTTTGTTGCTCAAGAACCGAGCAGAGATAATCAAAAGCAATAGGCGCTATGCGTGGACGAAGGGTATTAGTGTTAATTAAGAGTAGGTAACTCATTCTTCAAGATGAAAGTAATGCATTCTTAGTATATAAGAAATAAAGGTGATAATCCCACCTATCAAAGTGGCATATAAAGCTATCCAGCGATACGGTATGTTAAATAAATACATAATGGCTGTGAGATGAAACAAAAACACCATTGCCTTAGATTCAGGAAAATTCGGCACATAATATTCCTTTTTTCCAAAAATGGTGCGGATAATCGTGACAAATGCACCAATCACTAAAACCACTGTCGCAAGCCATAGAATCCAATTAGGGAAATCAGTGTGAAAAGAAAGATAGAGAAGAATAGCATATACAAGCAGAGCATCAGCAATGGGCTCAAGCCGTAGTCCAAGTGGAGTTTCTTTTTTAAGCCAACGGGCAAGAGTGCCATCAATCTTATCACTGGCAAGTCCAGTAAAATAAACTGTTAAAACCAACCAGCGTGAGACATTAGTCCAGGCAAATCCAAATAAAATCAGAGCAGAAAAAATCCTATAGCAAGTAACTAAATTAGGAATTTCCCAAATCTGTGTTAAATGAACAGCCTCTAGCTTAGTTTCTCTTTTTTGCTGAACCGCTTGAAGCCTGGGCTCATCTTTAGCTTTTACGATTTTTATCCTCCTTTTATTCTTTCTTTTTTTCTTCAGCTTTGGGAGCAGGTGTTGCCTCTTCAATTAACTTGGGAATAGTTGTCGGACGAATCTCTTTTCTTTCCCTGATGATGGTGGGCTTTTTCTCTTCCTTTTCTTTAAGGAGCTTTTTGGCTTTTATGTTCGCCATATATTGGTCAAGGTCAAATTTTGGCTTCCAACCCGGCTCAACCTCTACTTTCAATACCTGTCCTACACGAATGAGATTTGGATTGGGAATCTGCTTTTTGTTCAGTTCCCAAATCTTCCTCCACTTCCTCGCATCACCATAATAATATGCACTTAAAAGATGCAAATTCTCCCCTGGTTTAACTTTATGAAGCCGAATAACCTTTTTCACCGGCACCTGTTCCGTTTGTTTTTCCTCTGCTTTTCCCATCCAGCTAAGAGCCAAACCCACAACCGCTATCAGCCCCAAAATTAATCCCGCTTTTTTCATCGTCTCTCCTCCTGTTTACCTTTTAAATTTATTTTATCGCATTTTTTCGGTGTTTGTAAAGAATAATTTTTGATTTTATCTATCTTGACAGAGAGAAAGAAAATATGTAAATTATTATTTGGCAGGAGGAGTGGCCGAGTGGTCGAAGGCGGCGGTCTTGAAAACCGCTGACCCGGTTATCCGGGTCCGCAGGTTCGAATCCTGCCTCCTCCGCCACTGTGAGAAGGTGGAGAGGTGGCCGAGCCAGGTCGAAGGCGCACGCCTGCTAAGCGTGTGAGCCCGAAAGGGCTCCGTGGGTTCGAATCCCACCCTCTCCGCCATTTTTTATTTTCCTTACCTACTAGCAAATTCCCTTTAAATATGCTAAAAAATCTTCTTGATGGACAATTTATCCTCAAATCCAACCGACCTTTCTTGGCAAGAATTTATCCAGCGGATTAAATCTAAAACACTGGAAAATATCTCTTCAAAAGAGCTAAACCAATTTGAATTAAAAATTAATTCTGCACTCAAACAAAACATAGCTAGCCCCCAAAGAGCACTATCTTGGCTGGAAAAAATTCTTTTAGAAAACAAACTCTCCATTAAATTCATTCTTGAAAATGAGCGCCTTTTAAAAGTCCTTAGGCTTTTTGGTTATTCAGGGTTTTTTGCTCAAAAGGCTTTGCAAAATTCTGAGCTCTTTAAAGATGCTATTCTTTGGAGTGAGAAGCAAAGAAACTTACAAGATATTCAAAAAGACCTTGAGGAATGTCTGAAGGGGGTCAAAGATTTTGATGAGCTTTCCCAAGCGCTCAGGCTGTTTCGGCTCAGGGAACATTTCCGCTTGGCTCTGTTAAATCTTGACCCAAACCGTGTGCTTGAAACAGAAACCAAAGAGCTTTCTTTTTTAGCAGAGGCTATTTTAGAGTTTGCCATTAAAAAACTTTATCAACTGGCGAATGCTGGCAAGATACCAGCTCTTGGCAAGGATATAGTTCCTTTGGATTTTTGTGTGCTAGCTTTAGGTAAGCTTGGAAGTTTTGAACTTAACTTCTGGTCAGATATTGATTTGATTTATATCTGCCCAGATATTGACCCAAAAAGAAATATTCAACTGCAAGATTATTTTCAGCTAGCCCAAATTTTAGGAAAGCTCATCAGCGAACAGACCAGTTTGGGCACTGTTTTCAAAATTGACCTTGATTTAAGACCAGCAGGAAAAAGCGGTCCCCTTGTAAATCCATACAGCTCAGCCCTTGATTATTACTATAACTTCGGAAGAGCTTGGGAGAGGCTCGCCCTAATACGAGCCCGCCCTATTGCAGGAAATAAAAGCTTGGGAGAAAAATTTTTAAAAGAGCTGGAAGGATTTATTTTTAGGAAATATTATGACTTCTCTAGTTTGGAAGACTTAAAAGAAATCAAAAGAAAAATTGACCTAGAAGCAAAAAAACATCGACCAAAAGAAAACTATGCAGGCTTTAACATTAAACTGGGAATTGGTGGCATCCGTGAAATAGAGTTTTTTATCCACACTCTCCAGTTAATTTATGGTGGAAGGCAGAGGGATTTGAGAATTAAAGGAACAATTCAGGCATTGAACAAATTATGTGAGCTAGGCCTAGTAGATGAAAAAGATGCAGAAGTGCTGAGAGATGCTTGGGATTTTTTGCGAAAGGTTGAACATAGAATTCAAATGAAAGAGCTTCGGCAAGAACATCGCCTGCCCCAAGACCCACTTGCTCAAAAAGAGCTTGCACGCTCATTCGGATTTTTAGGCGAGAATCCTTGGCAGGAATTTCATCAGCTTCTTAAAAGGCATACTGATGCGGTCGCACGAATTTTCAATCGCCTATTCGGTGAGGAGCAAGAAGAAAAAAATAAATTTATTATCTTTTTTGACCGCCAGCTCTCTCTAGAACGCTTGGAAAAAGAATTTTCTAATCTAGGCTTTAGCGACCCAGAGCTTGCAGTTGAACATTGGGAGAGGCTTTTAAACCTTTCAGATAAAACCGAGCGGGAGACAAAATTATGGCGAACAACTCTTCCTCTTCTTTTAGAAGAAATTTCGAAAAGCCCTGAACCAGATTTATGCCTTTTACAGCTTGAACGATTCTTATCAAGAACACCTGCCCGCACAGGATATTTAGCCTTACTTAAAGATTCTCAGCGGGTGCGTTCCTTGCTTATCCATCTTTTTTCACAAAGTGAATTTTTAAGTAATATCTTTATAACCCATCCTGAATTCCTTGATGAGCTTTTGAGTGAAGAATCTCTGCGTCAGCGAACCCCTAGCGAGCTGGAAGCAGAGTTAGAAAAAGAGGTTATGGCAGGTGAGGATTTTGAGGACAAACTGCGTAGGCTCCGCAGGTTTCAAAAGCTGGAGCTAATTCGTCTTGGTTTAAAAGACCTAACTGGAGAGCTTTCCCAACAGGAGCTTGAAAAAAGGCTATCATTATTAGCCGAGCTTGTCTTAGAGCAGGCATACAAAATCAGCTGGGAAGAAGTGGCAAAAAAATATGGTGTCCCTGCTCCAGATGAGCAGGGAGAAAGAGCAGGAATTTTAATAGTAGCCTTAGGCAGATTGGGCAGTAAAGAGATGAATTGGGCATCAGACCTAGATTTAATTTTTATTTATCAGGGGCAAGGTTCAACTACAGGTCCTAAAAAAATAACTGTTGGGGAATTTTTTGTTCGTCTTGCACAAAAACTTATCTCTACATTAGAGGCGCAAACCCCTGAAGGATATTTATATAAAATTGATACTCGGCTTCGACCAAGTGGTAGGTTTGGTCCTTTAGTGGTAAGCGCTGATGCCTTTTTAAAATACCATCAAAGCCAAGCTCAGGTATGGGAAAAACAATCCTTACTTAAAGCCCGCATCTTGATTGATGGCATTGGTATAAGAAACGAATTTCAAAGCCAGCTAGAAAAATTAATCTTTTCTGACAACAATCCCCAATATATAAAAACGGAAATGAGAAAGCTTCTTGCCAAAACCCAAGCAAAGCTTGCCAGAGAGAACGAAAACCAATATGATATAAAATTTGGATTGGGTGGTGAGCTTGAGTTGGAATATATTGTTCAATACTTTCAGCTTTGCTTTGGAGAGAAATTTCATAAATTAAGGGTTCAAAACACTTGGCAGGCTCTTTCTCAATTAAAGGAATTGAAACTTATTAGCGACTATGAAGCTCAAGCATTGCACCAAGCACTTACGCTTTATCGACGCTTGGCGAGCAGGCTGAGGATTTATAAAAACCGCAGTGAGCAGAGAGTAATAATGGACGACGAATTCCTTAATAAGCTGGCAAAAAAACTGCAAATCGCCGAGATACATTCTGCCAGCCAGCTCCGTGCTCAACTTGAACGCTCTCGCCAAGATGTTCATAGCATTTTGGAAAAATATCTTGGAGAATAAAGGAGGGCTTGATGGAAAAGGCAAAGAAGATTTGGATGGATGGAAGGTTTGTGGATTGGGACGAGGCAAAGGTTCACATTCTCACCCACACCCTTCATTATGGATTTGGCGTTTTTGAAG
>CAZQJX010000129.1:0-6724 GCA_964592965.1 uncultured bacterium | reverse complement strand
CGTCCATAATTCTCAGGAGCTTGGCATCCCGGGCAAGTTTTTCCAAAGGATATTCTTTAGAGATACCATACCCGCCCAGCACCTGCACCATTTCAGCAGTATGCTTAACCGCCTGATTAGTCGCATAGACCTTGCAGGCTAAACTCAACTTAAGGTCGCCGGGGAATTTTATTTTACTCAGCCAGCTGGCTTTCCAGAGCATAGCTCGGGCAGATTCTATTGCTTGATATATTTCAAATAACTTGTTGGCAACAAGCTGATGATAAAAGATGGGTTTGCCCCATTGCACACGCTTTTGCGAATATTCAAGAGCGTATTCATAAGCAGAACGCATTATTCCCACCGCAATATATCCCACGCCAAGATTTCCCACCGTAACAATGGCGTTATGAAGCATAGGGTATTGTTCGCCTGGTGGAAAGATTTGATAGTGCTCAGGGATTTCAACATCATCAAAATACACAGGCGCTTGGTTAAGGGTGCGAAGTCCGATTTTATTCAGTGCTTTTCCTCGTGAGACCCCTGAAGCATCGCCGGGAACTATAAAAGTCCCTGAGCCTCTTATACCCAAAGACGGCTCCACACAGGCAAACAGAACATAAAGATTGGCAATCCCACCATTGGAAACAAAACTGGATTTAGCACCGTTGATAATAAACCTATCTCCTTTTTTCACCGCGCAGGTGTGATGGCGGACGCAGGGGTCATAATAATTACTGCCATCAGCACCTACCTCTGGTTCACTGCTTCCCCAGGCGCTGATTAGCTCTGCACGGTCTTTGGTGCAAAAAGGAATGACATATTTTTCAACAAGCTCTTTGTTATTTGGAGCAAGGAAAGCAATAAGTTGATAGGCAACAGAGCCTGCGACCAAGCTGGCAGTGAACCCTGGAGCAAAGCAGGCAAGCTCTTCCCAAACCATTCCGATGGTAATAGGGTCAAGCCCGAGCCCGCCATAATGCTCAGGAAGCGCCATTTTGTGAAAGCCGAGTTGAAAAGCTCCATTCATTACTTCCCAGAAGATAGCGCTTTTAAAGACCTCATCAGGATTGGCAATTCGGTCAAGCTCGGTCTCTGCCGGATTCATTACTTCTTCTGCAAATTCTCGGGCAGTAGCAACAATCTGGCGCTGGGTTTCTGTGGGGTCAAAATCTATCATTTTCTTCCCCCAGCTATTTTATCATTCTGTTAGTTCCCAGTTTTCAGGCAGGAAATCAAGCATTTTAAAATAATAAGGTAAAAATGCCTCTGGATTGACTTCACTAATTACCTTTCCGGGAAGCATTGTATTATCTGAGACCAGATAGTAAGTAAAAAGCACTTTGGTTATTTCTACCTCATACCAAGGGTCTGCCTCTGATTTTCGGATGATAACATCAGAGGTGCCTATTTCTAAGCTTTTTAGATTGAGCTCAGTTCTTTGCTTGCACAAGAGCACAGGTCCATCAAATCCTGGGGTGAGGTCAATTTTGGGCATTGCTTTAAAAAGAAAAGTTGGTCCGAGCGGTGGAAGATTTGGTGGAAGGGATTGGGTGAGCTTGGCTTTTATTTCAACAAATTTAATTCCTTTTCTCTCCACCCATCCCCAAACCTCAGAGCCGTTTCGTTCAAGATGGATTTTTGCCATCTTTTTAGGGAAGCCAAAGATGTCTCTTCCATTGTGCATTCTATCTTCTTCACTATCAATTGGCATACTAAGGCAATAAGTTCCCTGTTCGCCTTGATATTGGCACCTTAAAAACAAGGCAGATTCATAATATCCGGGACCGAGATTGGTTTTGGGATATTCAGCAATGAATATCAAACCTTGCGGAGCATCTGCAGGCTCAAGAGGTGGTGGTAGGAGTTTTTGGACAATTTCTGGCTTGGTTTCAAAGACTACCCCCAGCATTTTTGCATCCCAGAATTTTCTCATCCGCAGTTTATAATAGCGCTCAAGCTCTTCTTTGGTCTTAACAAAGCCCATTAAATTTCTCCTTTTGGTTTTTTAAATTAATTTGACTTAAAAAAGAGGTTTTTATACAATTTTGCTAAATTTTGTTTAAAAGTCTATAAAAAGAACCTAACAATGTCAACACGAGTTTTTATTACTGGTGGAGATGGGCTTTTAGGAAGTAATCTGGTAAGGGAGCTGATTAAGCAGGATTATTCAGTCAGGGTTTTAATTCAGCCTAACCGTAATTCTCCTACCTTAGATGGGCTTGATATAGAAAAAATCTCTGGAGATTTGCTTGATGATGCCAGCAAACTAAAAGAGGCAATGAGCGGATGCGATGTTGTGTTTCACTGCGCTGCTATTACCAATCTCTGGGCAGACCCTAAGCTGGTTTTTAAGGTGAACCTTGAGGGCACAAGAAAAATTTTGGACGCTTGCCTGGAGAGAAAGATTCAAAGATTGATTTTTGTTGGCTCTGCTAGCTCCTTTCAATTTGGCACTAAAGAAAAGCCGGGAAATGAGCAGGGAGGATTCCCCAAGATTTATCAGGGAATGGCTTATATGGAATCTAAGCACAGGGCGATGAAGCTGGTTTTGGAGTATGTTCGTGAGCGAGGCTTGGATGCAGTTGTAGTTGCGCCCACATTTATGCTTGGTGATTATGATTATGGTCCCAGCTCTGGTGATTTAATTCGCCAGTTTATCAGGCAGGGTTTGAGGTTTGTTTCTTCAGGAGGAAGAAATTTTGCCTATGTGGGTGATGTTGCTAAGGCAATGATATCCGCGCTTGAGAAAGGAAGGAAAGGCGAGGTTTATATTTTAGGTGGAGAGAATTTGAGCTATTTGGAATTTTTCCAAAAGGTGGCAGAGGTTGCGGGAGTGAATCCGCCTATTGCTCAGCTTCCTTCTCCTTTTATTCTTTTGGCAGGAGCATTTGCATCAATTTACGGAAGGCTTTTAGGAAAGCGGGTGAAATTTAACTTAAAGATGGCACGGATTGCCTGCCTGGAAACTTACTACAGCTCAGAAAAGGCAAAAAAAGAACTTGATATGCCTCAAACGCCCATAAAAAAGGCAATTGAAGAGTCCATTTCTAGCTTAAAAAGATACCGCTACATCTAAAAATGGCGAAGGATTATTTTCAGGATAAGGTTGCGCTTATTAGCGGTGGAAGTCGTGGGGTGGGGTTTGCTCTTGCCAAGAGGCTGGTTGAGCGGGGAGCAAAGGTTGTAATTAGCGCTCGTGGAGAGAAAAGGCTTTTGGATTCCCAAGCCAAGCTCAAAAAGATGGGCGGGGAAGTAGAGGCGGTAGTGGGAGATGTGGGCAAGTGGGAAGATGCCAAAAAAATGGTTGAGCGGGCAATTGAAAGCTTTGGCAGGCTGGACATTCTCATCAACAATGCAGGCGTATCTATGCGGGGAGATTTTGCCGAGCTTGCGCCAGAGGTCTGCGAGCGGGTGGTTGCGACCAATCTTTTAGGAAGCATTTATCTTTCCCGAGCAGGAATTAAGCACCTTCGCCGAACCAAGGGCAGTTTGGTCTTTATTTCCAGCATTGCTGGTCTTTTTGGACTTCCTGGTGCAAGCATTTATTGTGCGACCAAAGGTGCGCTCAAGGGGCTTTGCGAGTCGCTTCGGATTGAGCTTTCTCAAGATGGCGTTCATATTGGCATAGTTTATTTAGGCTTTACCGAGCATGACCCTGAAAAGCGGATTTTGCTTGCTGATGGCTCCCTTGCACCACCAGACAGACCCGCACATCACACTCAAGACTACGCTGCCCACCTGATTTTAAAGCTAATTGAAAAACGCAAGAGCCAACTGGTAATGACGCCCATAGGCAAGCTCGGCTTTTTCATAAACCGCTTTTTCCCCGGGTTTGTTGAAAAGGCAATAATTTTTGCCCGAAAGCACGAACTCACCATTTACAAGCGCTTTTCCTAAAATTGGCACTTTGGGCTTGTTTTTGTAAGGCGGTTTTAAATCCAGCGGTTTGGTAAAAATTATCCGCCATATAAAATCGGATTAAATCCCTGTTCCAAAAAGGCACGGCTAATCTCTTCCAACTCAGCCTGAGAAATTTCTCCTATTTCCCTAAACTCTCTTCCCAGCCTTTGGTATTTGCCTTTTGCCCAGCTATGATAAGGAAGAAGATGAACCTCGCCCGAATAGCCAGCTTCCTTGAGAAAAGAGATAAATTGAGAAATTGAGGATGAATCAGTGTTAAAGCTCGGAATAAGGGCAATTCTGGGAATGATCCGCTCTGGGGCTTCCTTTAAAATGCGGGCAAAGTTTTCAAGGATAAGGTCGTTTTTCACGCCTGTGCCCAGTTTGTGCTTTTCTGGGTCAATGTGCTTGAGGTCAAAAAGGAAGAGGTCAACCAGTTTTAAAAGTTGCTCGGCAAGCTCGCTGGGAAAATGACCGCAGGTCTCAATTGCCCGATGAATGTCCGCAGATTTGAGCGCGTCAAGGAAATCCAAAAGAAAATCTTTTTGAAAAGTGGGCTCTCCGCCAGTAATGGTCACACCACCGCTGGAATTGTCATAAAAGGCTTTATCACGAAGCACAATTTCAACCAGCTTTTCGGTCTCAATTTCAAAGCCAACTTTTTCCATTGCTTGATTTGGGCACGCTTCCGCACATCTGGCGCAAACTGTGCATAGATTGCGCTTGCGAGAAATGGCTCCATTTTTAAGCTCAAGCGCAGAGCTGGGGCAGACCTCAATGCAAGCGAGGCAAAGTTGGCATCGCTCTTTCCACCAAGCCATCTCTGGGCTGGAAAGCTGACCCTCAGGGTTGTGGCACCACCAGCACCGAAGCGGACAGCCCTTAAAATAAACAGCAGTGCGAATTCCCGGACCATCGTAAATTGCATAGGGCTGGATATCAAAGATTATTCCTTTCATAAACTTCCTCTGAATCAGCGGTGCTCGGTGCGGGCAATAACTTCTTCTTGAATCTCTCTTCCCAGCTCAACAAAATAAGTGCTGTATCCGCCAACTTTGACAATAAGGTCTCGGTAGTTTTCAGGATGCTTTTGTGCGTCTCTGAGCATCTCAGCGCTGGCAACAGTTGGCTGAATTTGCGCTCCGCCCAGCTGGAAATAAGTGCGAATTAAACTCACCCATTTTGCCCTTGCCCCAGGATTGTCGCCAATTCCGCTGGGATGAAACTTAACATTCACCGCACAGCCCATTACATCTTCAAAAGGAAGGCTTGCCACTGAGCGCAAAACTCCAGTCACGCCTGAACGCTCAACATTATAGGGATTGCAACTGGCAGCAAAGGGAGTAGCGGTTTTTCTTCCATCAGGCGTGGCAATGGAAAGCCTGCCATCAATGGTATGGGTGGTCATACTTATCACATAGACAACAAAAGGACCGCCCTTATAGTTGCGATACTTATATGTCTCTTTAAAAAGCTCTTTCATTACTTTTCGGGCGAGCTCATCGCACTCGGGATTGCCATTGCCCCATTTTCCTTCCAGCCTCTGAATCTCACGATATATATCCTCATAGCCGATGAAATTGTGGTCAATGGCAGAAAGAAGCTGTTTGATGGTGAATTTCTTTTGCTCAAAAACTAGCTTCTTGATTACATAAAGCGAATCCACAAGATTGGCAATGGAGTTAATCATAGAGATACCGCTTAGGTCATAAATTCCCCCGCCTTGGGTGACATCTTTCTTTTTCTCAAGGCATCCTTCAATAAAGGCAGAAATATAAGGAGCGGGAAGATAGCGGGCAAAAAGCTCATCGCGCAGGTTGGATGCCCGCACCAATTTTTCAATCATATATCTTGCCTGTTTGTAAAAGGCTTCTAGGAGCTCATCAAAGCTTTTGAAGCTATCAGGGTCGCCAGTTTTCAAGCCCTCGTTTTTGATGAGGATGGCAATGGTTTTGGAATCGCCACCTCTAAGGGTCATATCCAAAAGCCTGCACAAAAGCAGAGCATTTGCGCTCATACTTCCGGTTTTGCCAGGGCAGGTAAGCTCAACACAGCCCATCACTGCATAATCACGGGCATCCCTTTCAGAAAAGCCTCTTCGCTTCATCGCCTCTATGTTGATGACATCATTGAAAAGAGAAAAGCTACTCGCTCCCTCATAAAGTGCATCAGCGATTTTATAAAGAAGCTCATCTGGTGTTTTGGGATGAATCCGAATGGATACATTGGTAATTGCCCGTGAGCGCCCAGCAGCTTCTATAAAAAGATATGTAAGCTCATTGGTTCCGTCTTCACCATCAGGAGTAAGCCCGCCCAATGTCACAGGTGAGGAGCCTAAAAAGCGATGATAAAAATTAGCCAAAATGTTTGATTCTGGGCGGATGTTCTGCGACATAATCTTGAGCAAAAGCTCTTCCAAAAGCTCGAGCGCCTCCTCTCTTTTTATTCTGCCTGCTTCAATATCGCGCTTGTAATACGGATAAAGAATTTGGTCTAGCCTGCCAAAGCAGTGAAGATTAACGGGATGAGCAAGCTCCACCGCAGTCTTTGTCGTCCAAATAGATTGAACCGCCTCTCTAAAGCTTTCCGCTGGCTTCAAAGGAACCTTAGAGCAAATGGCGTACATTTGCTCAAGCTGTGCTTTTCTTTCTGGCTCTTGCACCTGCTCAAGCTCTTTTTTGATCCGCTCCGCCAGCCTTTGGGCAAAAATACTCACACCTTCAAGAGCGATGTCAATTGATTTGAGGAAAATTCGCTCATTCTCATCAAGCCCATCATCTTTCAGCTTTTCCTGAACTTCCCGCCTCATCTCCAAAAGACCTTTTTTCAAAACCTTCTCATA
>CAZQJX010000128.1:0-6829 GCA_964592965.1 uncultured bacterium | reverse complement strand
CGAAATTTCAGGCGCCAAATTCAGCTCGGCATCAAGCGGAGAAAAAAGTGGCTTGCTAAGCTGAAAAATTTTGCTCAAGAAAAGCCCAAAGAGCGCATCCTGCCCTTTCTTTCCAGCTTAAAAGAGCATTTTCCTCAATACCTTGATGAGCTCAAAGGCATTGCCCACGGAGCAGAGGTGGATTTTGACCTGCTTTTTATTCTCAATCTCAACCCTGAGCTGAACGCAATGATGAGCGGTGGAAAAGAAGAGAACTGCTCAACCATCATTGTCAAGACCCAAGATAAAATCCTGCTCGGACATAATGAAGACGGCTCAGAAAAATATCTTGACCTTATGTTCATCTTGCGTGCGAAGACCCCAACTGGCGAATTTATGGTTTTATCTTATCCGGGAATTATTCCGGGAAACGGTCCGGGCATAAATAAAAATGGAATTATTCACACCTGCAACTATATTGGCAATAAGCTCTGGCAAAAGGGAGTGCCCAGATATTTTATTGACCGAGCAATGCTTGATGCTAAAGATATGGACGAGGCAATAAAAACTGCAAGCCACCCTGCCCGCGCTTATTCCCAAGCGCATAATCTGGTTTCAATCAAAGAGAAGCGGGCGACTCTGATTGAAAGCTCGGTGAGAAAAATCGCCATTAAAGAAATAGCTGGAATTCAAATTCATACCAACCACTATCTTCTTGAGGAAATGAAAAGCGAGCCAGAATTTGAGCTTTACAAAATAAGCTCCCTTCCCCGGCTTAAAGCTTTAGAAAGTTATCTTAAAAACTTTAAGCCCAAAGATATTGATGCAGAGATAATCCATCAAGCGCTCAGCTCCCACAAAAACCGACCTGCCTGCCCTTGCAGACATCCAAACCGAGTCATTCCCGGAGCAACTCTCGGCACATTTATTTTCTCAAGCTCGCCCAAGCTTCTCCGTTTTTACTATCAGGCGCCCTGCCTGAATGTTTATAAAGATTTTTCTTTAGAATTTTGAACCGCCAGATTGCTCAAGCTCTGGCTTTGTTGCTGGTTTTTGAGCTGAAAAAACTTCTTTTGGCTCAGCCCACCCGGGCAAATTGAATGGTTTTTTGATACCTTCGCATAAGCTCTTTTTTAAGAGGCTTTAAATCTTCCCTGTTCCAATCTGCAGTTTCTGCCCAGCTAAAAGCATCTGCGCGCGCCCAGCTCAGCTCCTTTACATCACGGACAAGGTCAGCAAAGCGAAGCCCTACCAGTCCGCTCTGCCGGGTTCCGAGAAATTCTCCGGGACCACGAAGCCTAAGGTCAGCTTCTGTTATCTTAAATCCATCAGTGGTGCTGGCAATAACCTCAAGTCTTTTGCGTGCGGTTTCTGTCAGAGGCGAATGAGCAACCAAAAAGCATACCGATTCCCGCTCGCTCCTAGCCACTCTTCCCCGAAGCTGATGGAGCTGGCTCAAACCGAACCGCTCTGCATTTTCAATAACAATGCAGGTTGCTCTCGGCACATCAATCCCAACCTCTATCACAGTGGTGGCAATGAGAATCTGAATCTCTCCCCTGCGGAACCGTTCCATCACCTCTTCTTTTTCCTCGGGCTTGAGCCTTCCGTGAATTAAACCGAGCTGGAATTCTCTAAACACCTCATCTTTTAATTGATGATACTTTTGGGTGGCATCCTGAAGAGCAAGCCTTGTTGAGCTTTCAACCAAAGGATAAACAATATAAGCCTGCTCGCCACGCTCTGCCCTTCTCCTTACCTCTTGCCAAGCACGCTCAACCTCATCAGCAAAAATAAGATAGGTTTTAGGCGGTTTTCTTCCTGGGGGAAGCTGGTCTAAAAGGGATAAATCAAGGTCCCCATAAACTGTCATTGCCAGACTACGGGGAATGGGAGTGGCGGTCATTACCAAAATATGCGGAGTTCGCTCCAGCCCCTTAGCTTTTAAAAGCGCACGCTGTTGAACGCCAAAGCGATGCTGTTCATCAATAATTCCCAAGCCCAGCCTTTTAAATTCCACCCTTTTTTGAATTAAAGCCTGCGTGCCTACAACCAAAGCTATCTTTCCTGATTTTATCTCTTTGAGAATTCTCTCCCGCTCTGCTCCTCTAACTGCTGAGGTTAAAAGCGCGCTTTTTACTCCCAGCTTATCCAGCCAGCGGTGAAGATTAAGCCAGTGCTGTTCTGCTAGAACCTCGCTTGGCGCCATCACCGCCACTTGTAAGCCAGCAGAAATCACCCTCAGCGCAGAAAAAAGCGCAACTATGGTTTTACCAGAGCCAACATCTCCCTGAAGTAATCTGTGCATAGGCTTGCTTCGGGCAAGGTCCGCTTCTATTTCACGAATCACCCGCTCCTGCGCAGATGTGAGCTTAAAAGGCAGGCTCTCTTTGAGCCTTCTCACTAGCTTCTCTCCGCCACGAATCGGATACGACCTCTGCTCACTGATGCCTTTTTTGCTTAAAGCAAGTGCCAGCTCTAAAAGGAAAAAATCTTCATAATAAAGCCTTGAATGCCACAGGGAGCGCTTTTCATTCAGCTCAGCAACACGAGCAGAAGGGGGCGGAAAATGGAGCAAGCGGATAGCTTCTTTAAGCAAAGGAAGCCCGCGCTTTTTTAAAAGCTCTTTTGGAATCAGCTCAGGAACCTGCTCCACCAGCTCAAGTGCTCTTGCTATCACATTGCGAAAGCTCTTTTGCGAAAACCCCTCAGGAATGGAATAAATAGGAACAATCCTTGCGAAGCTGAGCGAATCCAGCTCCTCTCCTTGTTCAAGAACTTCTATTTCAGGATGGTCCATTTCTAAAATAGGTCCGTATCTTCGCACTTTTTCACTGGCAATAACAATCCTTCCTTTTTTCAATTTTTCCTGAAGGTATCCACCGGGATGATGGAACCAGCGAAGGCTGAGCGTGCCTGTGCCATCATCAATCAAAGCTTGAAAGCCCACTCCGGCACGGGTTCTTGTCTCTCCGCAAGCAACCACTCTTCCTGCAACTACTGCCCGCTCACCCAAAGAAAGCTGGCTTATTTTTTTAAAATTCCTTCGGTCCTCATAGCGATAGGGAAGATAAAAAATTAAATCCTCAATAGTTCTTATTCCTTTTTGAGCGAGCTTTTTCTCTAGCCTCTCTCCAATGCCTTTTAAGAACCTGACCGAGCTTTTTAAATTAAGTCCAATTTTTCGGGAAGGTTTTTTCTTTGGTGGAGATTTTTCAAGCAGGTTTTTTATTCTGCTTAAAGCTTTTCTTTTCTCATCGCTAGGAAGCTCATCTAGCCCAGAGCAGAGCTGTGAGACCTTTTCAGCCAGCTGGGGAGCAAGCTGGTCTGACATTTTCTTGAGGGTTTTTTCTAGGGATTTTGTGCGGGAAAGGGCTAGGTCTGATTTAGTTAAAAGCTGTTCAATGAATTTTTTCAGCTCAGCCTCGCTTCTCATTCATCTTAAGATGGTCTTTCAATATCTTAATCAGCTCCTCTGGCTTCTTGCCGTGCATTCTGGCAGCATAAGCAATGCTCTCATTCTCTGCGCCTTTGCATCTTGGGCAGTCCATATTTAACTTCTTAAAAACTTTTGCCAGCTTGGGATAGGCTCGGAGAAGGTCTGCCACCTTCATCTCTGGCTTGATTTTTATCTCTGCCATTTGCGGATAAATTTTAGCAGAAATTTTCTCAGAGAGAAATCCTGAGCAAATCCGATGCAATAATCACCTCACCCTTGAACTCCTTTTCTGCTTCTTTTTGAGGGTCGGTGGCAAGTGCCTCAGGATAAAAATGAACCAGCGCCAGCTTTTTTGCTCCTGCCATCTGGGCAATTTCTCCTGCCTGCCTGGCAGTTAAATGTTCAGCTGGCTTTTGCTCCTTTGCCCAAGAGCATTCAAAAATAGCTAGGTCTGCTCCTTTTGCCAGCTCAATAAGCTCCTTACAGGGAGCTGTATCGCCAGAATAAGCAATCACCTTTCCCTCTGCTTCTATTCTATAAGCAAGGCTTTCTGGAGAATGATTAACAGGATAGCTAATCACCTTTAAGTCTTGAAAGGAAAAGCTCTGAGAGCCCGAACAAAAAAGCTCATCAATAACAAGCTCATATCCTCTTGGTGAAAACCAGCCTGAGAAAATCTTATTCATATCCTCAACCAAAGATTTTAATCCTTTGGGACCAAAAAGATAAAGCGGGCGTGAGCGGGGATAGCTTGGGTTGCGCAAGGCAAAAAGATAGGCAAAAAGGTCAAGGCAGTGGTCTGGGTGAAAATGGGAGATAAAAACCGCATCAATCTCCTGCCAGTCAATTCCCGCCTCTGCTATCCTTCCCAAGACGCCAGAACCCATATCAAGGACAATTTTTGAAGCATTTGTTTGCAAAAAAATTCCCACACACCTTCTTTGTTTTGAAGGAATGGCGGTGCCAGTTCCTAAAAAAATAATTTCCATCACAGCTTGGCAGATAATTTTAATGCTTTGGGATTTTTTGACAAGCTTAATGTGCTTAATTATACTCAAAGAGTAAATGGAAAAGCAGGCGTATTATGAGGCTGGGGTTGAGGAGCTTTGGGCAGAGCCAAAAAGGAATCTGCGCCGTCTTTTAGCAGAGCGCAGGCGCTGGTTTCGTGCCCTTGAGGTTGAGCGCAAGCAGGAAAAGCTTTTTGAGCTTGAGGCTCTGCTCAAAGCTCTGGTGAGATATGCAAATCTGAATAATCACCCTATTTCAGACCGTTCCAATATTCTCTCACGGGATTTTGGTGCAGAAATAGAAATTGTTAGGAATTCGCTTGTTCGGGCGATTATACTTATTCGCAATCTTCTGCCTGAGCCAGAGGCAAATATCCTTCATTTCCAGAACTATGTTGAGACCTGCCTATTAACAGACTATCAGCGGGCGCAGTTGATTTCTCGGGCGGTTAATCAAAACACTCCCATAGAGTCGCTTTATATTCTCTGCCACAGCCTGATAGATTTTGCAGAGCTTGCTGGCAATCTTTTGAGGCTTGAGGAAAAGCCCTATCAGGTTTTTTATTACCTTGAGCAGATGATTTCACGGGAGATTATTGCCAACCGCTATTTCAATCCTTTTCGCTCCCTTGGTTTTGCTCCTCATTATGACCTTGTCCAATCCCCACAAATAACCAGAGTGGTGCGAAGCATTGAAAATATAAAGGTGAGAAAGATATTTTCTGTAGCAATACTTTTGCTTTTTAAGCTTTTGCGGTATCTGGGATTAGTCCAGGTGCAAAAAGCGAGCCTGAGCGAGTTGAGAAATTCTTTAATATTTTTCAGCCTCATTAACTCAGAGGCAAAAATACTTATAGATGCTTTTGAAAAATTCATTCCTGCTCAGCTAAAAGCACTGGGATTTGCTGAAAACAAGCAAGGTAGGGAGCTTATTCAGCTTCTTGATTCCTTTGCCTTTCAGCTCGGTGTTGAGATGAAAAAGATTTTTGAGCTGGAAATTAAAGACGCAACCTCAATCACAGAGCCGAAAATTCTGGAGAACGGCATCACCCGTTCTCGTGGGCTTTTAACCAATATCTTTCAGCAGGCAATAATTGAGCTTTGCCGAGTGTTTGACCCGCATCTGGAAGGGAAAGTTGTGTTTAAGGATTTTTTGAGCAGGCTGGAGCAGTCGCTCAAGCTCCGTCGGGATGTCTGGCTTTTTGCCCGAGTGCTGGAAAAACTGGAAGAGGTGATAGAAAAGGCAAAAAGCAAAAAAGAGCTTAGAGAGGTAAAGGAATATTTATCAACGCTTCGCAATTTTGTTTATTATTATCAGAACATCAGCTTTCAGCTGGTTCGTGCTTATGACCGAGATGAGTTTCAGAAGTTTTTTGATTATCTGAACAGCGTGAAAGAAGAGGAGCTTAAATTAGGTCAGCCACTTGAGCGCTTTCAGAGAGAAATTCACAGCTTTCGTATGTTTTTAGAAGCCACTTTTAATGCCATTAATCAGCGGGCAGAGCTCCAAAACCTTCCTTTTGGAACCGAAGAGGCAGAAAAACTCCTTGCCCAATTCCTCGCATAAACCTTATCCAGAAATGTCAGAGAAAAAAATCCAAAAGCTTTTAAATGTTGTTTTGCAGGGAAAAGATGTTCTGGTCAGGCATTGTTTTGCCAGTTTGGATAGCTGGCTTTTGGGCTGGCTTTTTAAAAGGCTTGAGCAATCTTTCCTTATCATTGCGTCTAGCCCGGAGCAGGCGCAAAGGATAAAAAGGGAGCTTGAGATTTTCATTGCCGAAGATATTCTACTCTTTCCTTCTCTGGATTATTATCAGCTGGGCGGTTGCGATGCGAGCGGAGAGCGGGTGGGTTGCCTTGCCAAGCTGGCTATTGTTTCCAAAGCGCTGTTGATTACAGATATCAGAGCGATTTTCCAGCCAACTATCAGCCCAGATGAGCTAAAACAATATGTTTTCTGCCTTGAGCTTGGCTCCAAAATCAACCGAGAAGATTTTATTCAAAAGCTATTAGAAGCAGGCTATGAGCTGGTTGAAAGAGTGGAAGAGGCTGGTGAGGTGGCTGTTCGGGGCGGAATTATTGACATCTTTCCACCGCTTTTTGAGCTTCCTGTTAGAATTGAGCTCTTTGGCGATGAGATAGAAAGCATAAGAAAATTTGACCCATCAACCCAGAAGTCTCAAGAGAAAATCAGCTCTGTAAAAGTCTATCCTGCCCGCGAGCTAATTTTAAACCAATCCACCTCGCAAAAACTTAAAAAGGAAATTTTTAAACTGGCAGAAGAACTAAAGAAAGCCCTTCCCAGCTCTCAAAAGACCAACTATCTTCGCTCCCTTCAGGAGCTTACTGAGCAGATGGAAAAAAGAAAGCCTTTTTATGCCCAGGAGCGATTTCTTTCTCTTTC
>CAZQJX010000127.1:0-6909 GCA_964592965.1 uncultured bacterium | reverse complement strand
GATGATTTGGGGGTAAAAAATGGAATGGACATTGGATAAAAGAGCAGAAGCATCCGAGCAGGCATTTGCCAAAAAGAAAATCTTTGTGGTAGATGATGACGAGAATTTGGGAAGGTCTCTGGTCAGGCTCTTAAACAGGATAGGGTATGAATGTGAGCATTTTCAGAGTGCGCTTGAGCTACTGGCTCGGCTGAGAGAGGAGCTTCCTGACCTTATCCTTTTGGATGTAAGGATGAGCTGGATCAGCGGAATGGATTTAATGAGAGGGCTTAGAAGAAATCCCAAATACAAAAAAATCCCTGTGGTAATGATTACTGGATTTGCCAGCGGAGAGACAAGATTTCAGGCTTTTAAAATGGGTGCGGATGCTTTTTTGGAAAAGCCTTTTGAAAACGATGAGCTAATCAGCGTTATCTCTCAGGTAATCCAAAAGAGAAGTTAAATATTGCCTTTTGCTTTATAATTAGATATAAAAAATGATACGCAGAGGTGGGGTTTATTCTTTTAATTTTGGTTTTAGTTTTTGGCTCAGCTCAAAAAGAAAAGGAGCAAAAATAGGCTTGGCAGGAAGTTTATAAGACTTGGAATCCAAAAGGCTTTTCTGTATTTAATTGCTTTTTCCCAAGAGATTAAATTTAGTTTAATTCAAATTTTATTGCATTTTGATGATTGGCAGAGAGGCGCTCTCCTGAAAAGGGTTCATCAGGGTCATCAAAAAGGGCGAGAAAGTAAAGGATTTTTTTGAGCTGAGCATCTCCTGCACCAAAATCAATTCCCCTTCCGCCCACCTCCAGCCTGACCAGCCATCCCTGCTCAATAAGGAACTTACAAAGCCCTGCACAGCGAGAGATAAGAGCTTCTTTTTTAGGCGTGCCTTTTGGAAGCTGGCAGATGTAAGGATTGAGTAAAACAATTGCTTTCTTTTCCAGCTCTTCAATGGTTTCTTTGATTAATATTTTTATCTGCCGAGCGCTCGCCTTCCAGTCTATCCAGTGAGGATTATCTCCGGGAAAATATTCTCTCCAGCCAAAAAGCTCCTCTCCTTTGCCCTTGCGTATTCCTGAAATTAATCCCTTCTCGCCTTCACCTGCATTTATCAGCTCTTTTTCAGGCGCTGGTTTAGGTAAGACCACAATTTCATCTGGTAGGTTAACTGCTTTGATTTTTCTGAAAAGCCCGAATGGAAAAACAGTCTCAATGTAAAAGGTCTTTAGCTTGTGCCTTCCTCTTGATTTTATTTTTAAGCGAGCAAAAGCCGTTTGTGAGCTTCTGGCAGGAACTAAAGGGAAATAAACACTTGCTTTCTCGCCATTAATTTCTTCCTTAACCTCAATTGCTGGGGTGGGAAAGAATTTTCTCTGGCAGGCAAGGCTGTAAGGAAATCTAAACTCTTGCTCAGCAAAAATCTCTTTTGGAAGTTGGCGGGAGATGTAAAGGTCAGTAATTGCCATTTCGCTAAGCCAGAAGCTGGCAATTAAAAGGCTAATCATTATGCCCAGAATAAGATATAAAAGGTTATTGCCCGTGTTGATTGCAGAAAAGCCAAAGATAAAAATCAAACCCAGATATGCCCAGCCGAGCAAGGTGATTCTTACCCTACGGTTGACCATCCAGCCAGGAAAAAATATTTTTTCTATTCTTCTCAAACTTTTTATCTCGCTCACATTTTTTATTTTAGCTTTTCAAAGCAAAGATTTAAAATTTTTATTAGAGCTGATGACCAGTTTTGTCATTAATGTCTGTTATTATTTTTATAAAATTTTTAGGCTGAAATAAAGTATTATTTAGGTAGAACAAGTAGGAGGTTAAAAATGGTCTGGTGGCAGATTTCTCTAGCAGTAGGGGTCGGCGCAGCAGTGGTAGTGATTTTGGCTTATTTTTTGCTTCGCTCAAAACTTCCTTCTGAAGAGTTTACCCGGGAACTTAAAAACCAAATTACAAATCTTCAAGAGGAAAATCAGAGGCTTCGTGAAAGCCTGATGGAAGCAAACGAGGCAAGAATACTTGCACAAACTCGGCTTGAAGAACAGAAAGCTTTTTTAGAAGAGGCAAAGACAAAGCTTGCTGATACTTTTAAATCACTTGCTTCTGAAGCCCTTGCCCAGAATAATCAAAATTTTTTAGTTCTTGCTGAGGAGAAATTTAAGGCTTTAAAAATTGAATCTGTAAAAGATTTAGATGCACGCAAGCAAGCAATAGAGGAACTTTTAAAGCCACTCAACCAAATGCTTGGTGAATACAAGACCGAGGTGAGCAAGCTTGACCAGAAAATAGAAGACCTCACTCGCACTCAATCTCAGCTTCAGCTTGAGACCCACCGTTTGGCTAATGCCTTAAAAACCCCTTTTGCTCGTGGAAATTGGGCAGAGATGACTTTACGCAGGATTGTAGAAATTACAGGTATGGTGCCTTATTGCGATTTTATTGAGCAGAAATCAGAAGAAGTTGATGGGCAGAGAAAAAGACCTGATTTAATTGTAAGACTTCCTGGGGGTAGGAAAATCGCAGTAGATGCAAAAGCACCTGGCGCTCATTATTTAGAAGCTATCGCGGTAGAAGATGAAGCACAAAGAAATGAATTGCTCCAAAAGCATGCTGATGATGTTAAGGAACATATTAATAAGCTAGGAGATAAAGAATATCACCGCCTGGCTGATATGCCTGATTTTGTCGTGCTATTCATTCCCAATGATTCTTTTCTTTCAGCAGCATTGGAAAAAAGCCCAGATTTGATTGAATATGCTTTTCAAAGAAATGTTGTTTTAAGCACTCCTGCAACTCTTATTGCTTTGCTTAAGGCGATTGCTTATGGGTGGAAGCAACATGAGATGGTTCAGGCAGTAAGGACGATTTATGAGCGTGGCAAGGAACTATGCGAGCGCATCGGGATAATCAGTGAACATTTGGAAAAGATAGGAAAAGGTTTATATACTGCGGTGAGTTCATATAATGATGCTGTTGGCTCGCTTGAACGAAGACTTTTTTCTAGTGCTAGAAGATTTAGGGATTTGGGAAAATATGAAAGGGAGATAATAGAGCTTGAGCCTATAGACCAAACGCTGAGATTATTAACACCACCTGAAAAAGAGCAATAAGCAAGGAGGACAGCAACGATGTGTGAGCTTTTCGGGTTAAGTTGCGCTCAAAAGGATAGGGCAACAAAGAGCCTGCCTGAATTTGCTCAGCTCTCAGAATATAATCCTGATGGATGGGGTATTGCTTGGTATGAGAATAATGAAGTTAAAATCAAAAAGCGGGCAAGAAAGGCAAAAGAAAGCAAGCTGTTTTTTGAAATAGTTAACAAAGCCAAAAGCAATATAATTGTTGCTCATATTCGTAAAAAGACAAAAGGTGAAGCCTGCAAGAAAAACTGCCATCCTTTTGTGCAGAAATTTCGTGGCAGAAACTGGATTTTTGCCCACAACGGCACGATTGTTCCCACGCCCGAGATTCATCCCCGCTCTCAAGGAACAACTGATTCTGAACAGATTTTTAATTACCTGCTTGATGAGGTGCAAAACTATCTTTCCACATACAATATCCATCATCCTATTAGAGGGATTTATCCTGCTATAAAATTTGCCCTGAGAGAAATTTTCAAAACCTACCGACCAGAAAACACCACTTTAAACTTCTTGCTTTCTGATGGGAGCGTTTTATATGCATTTGGTCATTATTATGATAAGCCTCTTTATTTTTTAAGGAGAGAAAAAGATTATGGCGGTGCCATTTTGGTCTCAACTGTTCAGCTTACAGATGAGGACTGGCAAATGCTTCCTTTTGATAGGCTGTTGGTAATAAATAACGGAGATATTTTGGTTCTTTCTGACTTAATAATTTAAAAATTGAAAAAAAACAAGTAGATGACATCGCCGGAAAGGATATAGCTTGCTATCGCCACCGAACTTGAGCTTCTTTAGAAAAAATACGCTGGATATGCCAATTGAAAAAGCCTAAAAATTTACTTTTTACCCTTTGCCAAATTTTTCTGTTAAAATTTCTTAATCTTTTCAACAAGTTCCATATCTGACAAATTTTTCCTCTTGACACACAATATATTGTATGTTAATAAAAAATATGTCAATATAATGTGAGGAGGCGAGAGATGGAGCCCAGAGATGAGAGACAAGGTGCTGGAGTTTTTTCAGGCGAATTTGCTCAACTTGCCCGCTGGCTTATGAACGAGCATTTTCTTTCCAGTGAAGAGGCAGAGCTTGTTGTTTCTGGGGTTGTGGAGGAGATTTCCCGACAGAACTTAAAAGACCTTCCTTCCAATACCCTGCGGGAACTGGCGGAGAGCAAGCTCAAGGAGTATCAGCTTTCAGGAAGGATTCGCAGGGTGGAGACAGATGAGGACCTTCCCATAAGCAAGAATGCGCTTTTGGTTTTAAAAAAGCGCTACCTTGCCAAAGATGAGGAAGGTAGAGTCATAGAGACACCTTGGCAGATGTTCCATCGTGTAGCCCGTGCCATTGCGGAAGTGGATAAGCTCTATGACCCAGATGCAGATATATCTAAGGTTGAGGAAGAGTTTTATCAGATGATGATTCGCTTTGAATTTATGCCTAACTCTCCCACTCTAATGAATGCAGGAAGAGAGCTGGGTCAGCTTTCTGCCTGCTTTGTTCTTCCGGTTGATGATAGCTTGGATAGCATTTTTGAGGCAGTTAAATACACAGCTTTAATTCACAAATCTGGCGGTGGAACCGGGTTCAGCTTTTCCCGACTTAGACCCAAGAACGATGTGGTTCATTCCACCAAAGGTGTGGCGAGCGGACCTATTTCTTTTATGAAGGTTTTTGATGCAGCTACTGAGGAAATCAAGCAGGGCGGAACCCGCAGAGGTGCAAATATGGGAATTTTGCGGGTGGACCATCCAGATATAAAGGATTTTATCCGCGCCAAGGATGACCAAAATGTTCTTCGCAATTTCAATATCTCGGTTGCGCTAACTGAGGAATTTATGGAAGCGGTTTTAGAAGACCGCACCTATCAAACCATTAATCCCCGCACCAAAAAGCCGGTGGAGACGCTTCGGGCAAGAGAAATCTTTGAGATGATTGTTGAGCAGGCGTGGAAAAACGGCGAGCCAGGAATTATCTTCCTTGACCGCATCAACCGAGATAATCCCACGCCCAGCTTGGGAGAGATAGAATCCACCAACCCTTGCGGAGAGCAACCGCTTCTTGCTTATGAATCCTGCAATCTCGGCTCAATTAATCTGGCAAAGATGGTGAGGGACGGAGATGTTGACTGGGATAAGCTTAGAGAAATAACCCACAAAGCTGTTCATTTCCTTGACAATGTCATTGATGCCAATAAATACCCAATCCCCCAGATTGAGAAGATGACCAAAGCCAACCGCAAGATTGGCTTAGGCGTAATGGGCTGGGCTGATATGCTCATTCAGCTGGGCATTCCTTATGATTCTGAGCCTGCACTTGAGCTGGCAGAGAAGGTAATGAGCTTTATCCGTGAGGAAGGAAGAAAAGCGAGCATCAAGCTGGCAGAGGAGCGGGGAGCTTTTCCCAATTATGAAATTTCAACCTATAAAGAGCAGGGCTTTCCGCCTATAAGAAACGCAACCATAACCACCATTGCGCCAACTGGAACCATCTCCATCATTTCTGGATGTTCCAGCGGAATAGAACCGATTTTTGCCATTGCTTATATAAGGAATGTTATGGATAAAGATGAGCTGGTTGAAGTAAATCCCTATTTTGAGCGGATTGCCAGAGAGCGTGGATTTTATTCTGAAGAGCTGATGATGAAGATTGCTAGACAGGGAAATCTTAAAGGCATTGACGAGGTGCCAGATGATGTTAAAAGGATTTTCCGCACCGCCCTGGAGATTACCCCAGAGTGGCATATCCGAATGCAGGCTGCTTTCCAAAAATACACTGACAATGCAGTGAGCAAAACCGTAAACTTTCCAGAAAATGCTACCAAAGAGGATATCAAAAAGGTTTATCTTTTGGCTTATGAGCTGGGCTGTAAGGGGGTCACGGTTTACCGCTATGGCTCGCGCAAAGAGCAGGTTTTGAACATTGGTAAGGTTAATCGTGAAGAAGAGAAAAAGCGAAAGGAGATGGCAAAAGAGCATCGCCTTGAGCCACGCCCCCGTCCCGAGGTTGTCTGGGGAATGACCCGCAAAATGCCCACCGGCTGTGGCACGCTTTATGTCACCATTAATATGGATGAGCAGGGGCATTTGTTTGAAGTGTTCACTAATATGGGCAAAGCTGGTGGATGCGCTGCCAGTCAGGCAGAGGCGATCAGCAGGTTGATTTCGCTGGCGCTTCGCACAGGTGTGAAGGCAGAGGAGATTGTCAAACAGCTTAAAGGAATTCGCTGTCCGATGATGGCTTGGTGGAAGGGGGAGAAGATTCTTTCCTGCGCAGATGCCATTGCCAAAGCTATTGAGCAATTTCCCAGCTATTCTAAAGATGGCTCCAAGCCCTTCCAGATGCCTCTGCCAATTTCCGCTCAGTTGGAAGAAGAGAGAAGGGTAGAGACCAAGCCAGATTCAGAGCCAGGCGCGACCATTGCCCAATGTCCTGAATGCGGTGGCGCTGTGGAATACAAAGAAGGTTGCCTTACCTGCCCCTTGTGCGGATATACAAAGTGCCTGTAAATTTTGTCTTTAGGCTGATTTTGTCATTATAATAATTTTTGCCAGAGTATATAACCCTGAAAAAGTTGTTTAAAGATTTCTCTCGTGAAAGGACAGGGGTAATTTTTGAAAAGACAAAGGAGATTTTTCAATGGATAAAGAGGTCTTATCTATCGTAAGGGAATATAAAAAAGAGCTTGAAGCTAGGGGATTAAGAGTAAAAAAGATTTTTGCTTTTTGGATCTTATGCAAAAGGAGAGGAAGGAAAAGATAGCGATATAGATTTGGTAGTAGTA
>CAZQJX010000126.1:0-6965 GCA_964592965.1 uncultured bacterium | reverse complement strand
AACACGATTGCTTGGAAGCGGTAGATTTGGACAGATGGGTCGTGCCAGCAGTCTGGGGGAAGTCCTGCCTTTCTGCAGGTTTGAGATAAAAACTGCTCTCTGTCCCAGCCCTGCTCAACAGGCACCTGAGGAAGTAAAACCCCCTGATAAAAACCTTTTCGCATAAGTAAGCCATCTCTTCCTACCTTAATGGTGCTTGGGTCTTTTACCGGCTCAAGGGGTGTAAGGACAGATATTTCATATTCAAGCCTGTCCAGCTCCTCAGGGCGAACTGGCGGAAAGCGCGGGTCGTGCTTGGCAGCAGACATTGCCACATCACGAACGCATAAATACAATGGCTCACGAGCAATAATATGACCAATGCAACCTCTCAGCATTCCGTTCTCCATCAAAGTAACAAAAGCAGCTCCCTTTTCTTTAAGCCGGGGGAGATTAGTGCTAACCTCAGGAGCTTTTCCCTCTCGCACATAGGTTTCAACCGCTAGTTTAGCTATTCGCATAAGCTCTTTTTTTTCTTCTAATGTCAGGGGTTTGATGTTTAGCGGTGGCTCTACCAAAGAGGATTTTTTCTCCTCTTTTGGTTTTGATGAGCCTTTTACCAAAATGGCAATAGAAGCATATCCAACCACTTTTTCCGGATTGGTTTTGGTGGTATCGTATGAATTCCTCGCATCAAGCAAAACTCCCTTTGCCTCTGGATAATGTTTTGCCAGCAGGATAAGGGTGAGCACCGGTCCCAGCCCGCACAGCTCCGCGCTTCGCTGGGGAGAGGTTGCCTGTGCGTAGAGTTGGTCTGCATTTAAAGAGGTGATAAGGCTGATGGTGTTTTGGTCCAGCTTTTTTGCCTGCTCATAGGAATGATAGTGGCTTAGGTCAGAGCTGGCAACAAAAGCCCAGTCTTTTTCAGGAAAAATTTTAAAAAGCGCATCTGCCAGCTTCTTTGCTATAGAAAAGCTATGGTCAGGCATAACAATCAAGACGATTTCCAGCTTATCTTTGCATATCCTTTGCAAAAAGGGTATTTCAACCTCTGCGGAGTGCTCTTTTATAAAATATACAGATGAAGATGTAACCCAGTCGCCTTGCTTTAAAAGAAGTGCCACCTTCTCCTGATTAATCTTTACCTTGCCAAGCGGGGTTTGATAATACTCCGCATTTAAAACCGCAACCTTTCCAGGTCTTGGGTAGTAATGGCTGGGAGCGATAATCACAAATTTCTTCCCACCTTTCTCAGCAATAGCTTTAAAAGCATATCCTGCAACAGGTCCTGAATATATATAACCTGCATGGGGAGCGACCACTCCTAAAAGCCTTCCTTTTAACTCTGGGACTTTTGCTTGATTTAAAAATTTGTCAATCATATCTTTAAGCTGAGCAGGGTCTGCGGGATAAAATCCGCCTGCAACCACAGGACCAAAAACTCCAGCAGTGGATTTTTGTTTTGCAGGTGTGGGTTTTTTAACCGTCTGATTTTCTCCACTGGTCTTGCCTGAGCGCTGGCAGGAGAAAAATAATAAAAGAACCACTAGCCCCAAACAAAAAATTTTTCTCCGCATTTTTCCGCTCCTTTTAAATGAAGTTCTTATTCATAAGCTTATAAAAACTTTTTTCTTTTTGATACAGCTATTTATTAGAATTTTTTAATTTAATTCAATTTTTTATAAAATTGAGCTGGATGATTGGAGACATTGGATTTTTTTGCTTTTTTCCAGAGAGATTTAAGCCAGCGGGGCACAAAAGCCATACCTGCCCAGACAAGGGCGATGGTTTGCATAAATGTTCTTCGGTTAATTTTTCTTTTCATCAGCTCCATACTCCTTTGATTTTAGTTCCGCAGAATTTGCATTTTCCATCAACAATGTTAACCTGACCTACCCAGTATCCTTTTCTTTCAATTAAAAGCTTTTTGCAGTTTGGGCAGTATGTGTTTTCTGCTCCTTCAATAAGGACATTGCCAATGTAAACATAACAAAGCCCTTCACGAAGGGCTATTTCTCTTGCCCGAATCAGCGTATCTATGGGAGTGGGCGGAAGGCTTTTAAGCTGGAAGCGTGGGAAAAAGCGGGAGAAATGAAGCGGATACTCAGGACCGAGATTTTCAACCAGCCACCCGCACATTCTTTTAATCAGCTCAAAATCATCATTTAATGTAGGCACAATAAGATTGGTCACTTCCACCATTACTCCCATTTCTGTCATAATTTTCAGGGTGCGGAGAATTGGCTCAAGCTCGCCAAAGCATACCTCTCGGTAGTAATCTTCAGTAAAGCCTTTAAGGTCAACATTGGCGCCGTCAGCTACCTGGCAGAGCTTGCGGAGAGGCTTTTCATTGATAAATCCTGCGGTGACCAGAATATTTTTTAAGCCTGCTTTTCTGGCAAGCACGCAGGTATCATAGGTATATTCATAAAATATGATTGGTTCTGAATATGTATAAGCAATGCTTTTGCAGTTGGTGCGAATTGCGTATTCAACAACTTTTTCTGGTGGAAGGTCAATATTATAGGTGTCTTCTGGGTTTACCTGAGAAATCTCCCAGTTCTGACAGAACTTGCAATGAAGATTACAGCCAGCAGTGGCAATAGAAAAAGCATAAGTTCCGGGGATAAAATGAAACATAGGCTTTTTTTCAACCGGGTCTTTGTGCACAGCACAGGGCTTGCCGTAAACAAGGGTTTTAAGCTCACCCTTGTAGTTTATTCTCACCCGGCAATTTCCTCTCTGCCCGGGAGCAAGAATGCATTTTCTCGGGCAAAGCTCGCACTGAACATACCCTTCTTTGCTCATTGTGCTTCCTCTGGAGATGTAAGCTTTTTGTAAAACTGGGCTGGGTGAAGGCTGAGCTTATTTTCCCTTACCAGCTTTTCAATTTTTTTTATATCAACACGAGGAGCTAAGCGGGCATAGACAGATTTTTTCGGAACAGAGCTGGCAACAAGTATCATCAAGAGCAGGGTTATAAAGACCCCGAGCAAAAATTTTATATTGTCCTTCACAGAAGATATTTTAGCAAAAGTCATTTCAGGATTCCATAAAATTTAGAGAGAAAAAGGGCATAGCAAGTTCTTAATTCTTGACAATTCAGTATGAATTGAGCGAAAATTTTAACAGTGGAAGAGATTAAATGCCCGCATTGCGGTTTTTACAATCTTGGTTCAAGGGATAGTTGTATCCGATGCGGAAAACCGCTCAAGCCCAAAGAAGAGCCCAGCGCTCCCTTATTTGAAGATGAAGAAAAAAGCTCATCAAGCACTGCTATAGAAGCGGAGTTGATAGAAGAAGAGCAGGAGCAGGAACAGCGGGCACAAGCCATCAAGCCAGAGGAAAAGGAAACAACGGATTTCACTCCCAGAGAGTTTGAGCCAACAGATGAGTCTGTAAGCCCAAAAGACCTTCCAGAATTTCCCAGCTTTGATGATTCTGCTCAGAGCAGAATGGGAACAGAGACCGAGCTGAGCGAGTTGAGCAAATTCTTTAAAGAAGAAACCACAAGCCAAAAGGAAATTGGTGAGCAGAGCGAATTGACCATTCCACCAGAGCCAGCTGGTGAAGAAGAAAGCCTTTCCCGAATAGAGATAGATTCTCCCAGCACATCTTCTGCCAGTGATTTTGAGCCAGATTTTGCCAAGCCTATTTTCCCTGACTTTTCTGCTGAAGAGGAGCCTGCCACAAGCGAATCTGCTGTTAGCGAGCCACGCTCTCCTTCACGCAGGCAGATAATCTTTTCAGGACTTGCTGACTTTGGGATATATCTTTTGATTTATTTTCTCCTTGTTATAGCAGGAAAATGGGCGCTGGGATTAAGCTTTGCTCAGGCTCCTTTAGGCGAGCTTGCTTTAAGGTTTTATCTGCCTTTGTATTTACTACTTTTGGTCTTTGTTTGGTTTTATCAGTTCAGTTTTATTTCCACATTAAATCAGACCATAGGCGGAATGGTTTTTAATGTAGAGGTGTTGACCAAAGATGCTAAAAGCCCGCCACCGCTTAGAGCAGGACTAAGAGCCTTGATTTATGTGATTTGCTTTGCTCCACTTGGACTGGGTATGCTCCCAGCTATTTTTGGAAAATCAATTCCAGATAAACTTTCCGGAACAAAAACCATAAGCTGGTAATATTCATCTGGGTGGAATTAAAAAATTTAACCATCATCCATTGGCAAGAAAATAAATGGCAGAATTGTAAATGAAGGCAGGCTGGTTTTTATTGAGCATTGCCACTGCTTTGCTCATATCCGCAACCACAGCCAGCAAAAACTATAAACCAATTTTCCAGCTAACTGAAGAAAAATGGAAATTGTTGAAAGAGGGAAAGGTTATTATCAGCGAGCAGATTTATGCTGACAAAGAAGGTGCGAAAAAGCTCAGGTTTATTGCCAGCGCCTTAATCAAAGCGAGCCCAGAGCAGGTCTGGGCGGTGCTTCGTGGTTATGACCTTTTTGAAGAATTTATGCCAAGAGTAAAAGAGTGTCAGGTGGTCAAGTGGCGAAAAGATGGCTGTGCGGTTGTGAGGTATGATTCACAGGTGCTATGGGTGCAGGTTCACTATTATATCCTTTCCTGTCCTGCTTATCCTTTTCGGAAAATAGAATTCAAGCTTGCACAAGGATATGATAACCAAATTAAAGATACCTACGGCTTTTGGGAGATTATCCCTGCTCCAAAAAACAAAGGCTCTATCCTTAGCTATTCAGCATATCTTGACTCTGGATTTCCTGTGCCTGAATTTATCGCCAAAAGACTTACCCGCTCAAGCCTGATTGAAGTTTTGAAAAATGTAAAGAAAAGAGTGGAAAGCGGTGGGAAATGGAAAAAATCCAGCAAAGATTAAACAAGTGTTTTTAAGCCTCTTTCAAGTATTTTGGAAATGTGAGGGCTGAACAGGTTCTGACTGCCTCACAGCTTTTAAGCTTCTGGTGGAGTTTCCGTTTAGGGGCTAGCAATAAAGCTGAACAAGTTCCGATTGCTTTGTGGCTTTCGGCAAGCAGAGATTAAGCATAGACCATAAAGCCCTGCTCCTCTGTTTTGTAATTCAAATTACAAATTTAATATGCCTTGAGTTTTTAAAAACCTGAAAATTGAACAAAAAAATTTGGGCTTATTTTTAACTTGCTAGGGCTTTTTGTGCGCCAGAAAACAAGGGGAAAAGGGGTTTATTTACTGATTCTGCTCAATCTCTTTCAGCCTTTCCCTTACCTTTTGGGCGCGGTTTTTAATTTTTCGGTTGGTTGGAGCGGTTAGCTGGTCAGCTGTTTTTTTCACCTTTTGATAAAGCTCTTGGGTTCTCTTTTCCTGCCAAGCGCGGTATTTCTGCGCTATCCAAGGTGCACCCTTCCAGACACCAATCGCCACCAACCCAAAAAACCCGAGCCACAATAACTTTTTAAGCACATTTAAAATTTATCAAATTTTTTCACTTTACACAAATTATTTGGATTGTCTTTTCTTTTGAGATTGTCTATAATTTTGGACGATGAGTTTGGAGGCTAATCGTAAATCTGCAATGAAATTCGGGATAGATTTTTCTTTAATAGAGCGTTCTGTTGATTTGAAGAAGAATTTAGCGGTTTTAGGTAATGACCTTACATTTCTTTCTGTTCCGGAGCATAAACGGACAAAGCATGTTCACCGCCTTCATCCTTATTTAGGGAAATTTATTCCTCAGCTTGTAGAAGTATTTTTAAAGAGATTTTTTAAAGCCGGAGATTGGGTTCTTGACCCTTTTTCTGGCTCAGGCACGACTTTAGTGGAAGCTAATGTTTTAGGAATTAACTCGGTTGGAATTGAACTGAGTGCTTTTAATGTTTTAATTCAAAAGGTCAAAACTCAAAAATATGATATTAGTTTATTGGAAAAAGAAGTTTTTGATGCTTTAAATCGGCTGAAGGCTTTTTCGCAGAAATTTGAGAAGAAGCATCAACTCAGTTTTTTTGATGATTTAGAGTTAGACCCAAATCTTCTAAAAGGCGCTAGTGAATATTTAAAAGAATGGTTTGCTCCTCGTGCTCTTGAAGAGATTTTGTTTTATCGGTCGATTATATCTGATTATCATTATCAAGAGGTTTTAATGGTGATTCTTTCTCGTTCTGCTCGTTCTGCTCGGCTTATACCTCATTATGACCTTGCCCGACCAAAAAAGCCGATTCGTGAGACTTATTGGTGCATTAAGCATAAGCGGTTTTGTCAGCCTGTGGAGCAGGCTTTAAAATTTATCAATCGTTATTCTTATGACACGGTATCAAGAATAAAAAAGTTTCAAAGAATAAGGACAGACGCAGAGATTCATATTTTTGAGGGAGACGCCAGGAATATTAAATTACCAGAAAGATTTAAATTTCACGGAGTTTTTACCTCCCCACCTTATGTTGGATTAATAGACTATCACGAACAGCACCGATATGCTTATGAACTTTTCAATTTTCCCCGGCGAGATGAAATGGAAATAGGTCCTTCTTTTCGTGGAAGTGGAAAAAAGGCACAGAATGAATATAAAGATTCTATTGTTAAAGTATTTCAAAATCTTTCAGATTATCTTTTACCTGGAGCCAAGATATTCATAGTTGCGAACGACAAATATAATTTATATCCTGAGATTGGGCGGATTTTAGGTTTTAAATTAATTGATGTATTTAATCGCCCTGTTTTAATGCGCACGGAGCGAGACCAGAACAAATTTTTTGAATCAATTTTCTATTTTACAAAGGAGGGATAAAAATGAAAAAATTATTTGATAGAATGCAAAAAGCCAACAAACATCTTGAAATTTTACATAATGTATTTGAAAATGAAGAAAATTTTGTTGATGAAGAAAAAAATACTTATCAGCTTTACAGAGAAAATTTACAAGAGCTGGAATCAATATTGGAACAATTAGAATTTTATGACCAACTTTATATCAAGAAAAATAGACAGATGGTTTTAGCTGATCTTTATGAGTATATTTTTCTTGGAAGAGGATATTATTCAATA
>CAZQJX010000125.1:0-6978 GCA_964592965.1 uncultured bacterium | reverse complement strand
AGCCAGACTGCATAATTTACTGCGGGCATCATTCCTGCAAGCAAACCTGGAGCGTAATCTCAATTATGCGAAAAGAGGTAATGCGCAGGGTGGGAATACCTGTGCTTGTTCTTCAGGCAGATGCCTGGATTAAAAGAATGACACCGATGAGTGTAATTCAGCAGGAAATAGATGAATTTGTGAGAAATGTTATTGAAGGCAAAACGCATTCGCAGGCAGTCTGATTATCTTTAGTAAAAATGTATGCGGGAATAGATATAGGCTCGCTTACCGCCAAGATTGTTCTGGTTAATGAGCGAGGAAAGATTATCGCCAGCGAGCTTATTCAGGTTCTGCCCAATCCGCTTGAATCTGCTCGTGAGCTAATCAGGCGCTTATCAGAAAAGAAAAAGATAAAATGGAAGGAAGTAAAATATGCTGTAAGCACGGGTTATGGAAGAGAGAGCATAGAAAAAGAGGGGCTGGCGCAGGAAAACATTTCGGAAATTTCCTGCCACGGCTTTGGCGCTTATAACATTAATCCTAAAATCAGAACCATTATTGATATTGGTGGTCAAGACTCAAAGGTGATTAGGATTAATGCTCAGGGAGAGCTTGAAGACTTTGTAATGAATGATAAATGTGCAGCAGGCACCGGGCATTTTCTTGAGGTAATGAGCAGGGTTTTAGAAGTAAGTTTGGACGAGCTGGGCAAGATTTCAAGGAAGTCAAAAAAACCCGTTGAAATCAGTAATAGATGCACCATTTATGCGGAGACCGAGGTTTTACATTTTCTCCAGCAGGGAGTAGCCAAGCCTGACCTTGCAATGGGGGTTAATCGGGCAATGGCAGAGCGGGTTCTTACTCTGGCACGAAGGGTTGGGGTGGAGCGTGAGGTGATGATAAGTGGCGGAGTGGCAAAGAATCTTGCGGTAAGGCGTGAGCTGGAGCGTGCTCTTGGCATAAAAATCATTTACCCTAAGCTAGACCCGCAGTTAATAGGAGCTTATGGTGCTGCTCTTTTTGCCAGCAAAAGGAGCCAGAGATGATAACAGCCGGATGTGATGTTGGAAGCCTTTACACAAAGGCGGTTGTGCTGAAAGATGGTGAGCTGGTTGCAAAAGGCATAATTCCTACCACAGGTAATATCAGCCAGCAGATTCCCCAGTTTTTAAGCAAGCTATTCCAACAGGCAGGAATTTCAGATGAGCAGGTTGACCATCTTATTGCAACAGGCAGAGGAGCTAATCTGGTCAAATCAGCAGAGAGAAGTGAAGATTATCTTATATGCCTTGCACGGGCTGTAAGGCATTATCTACCAAATGTAAACTATCTTCTTGACTTAGGCGGGCAGAGCATAACCGGAATCCATTTTGACGAAAACGCGCAAATAGTTGATTTTATGCGCAATGATAAATGCGCCTCTGGCTCAGGAAGATTTTTAGAGCTAATGAGCGCAAAGCTCGGAGTTGAGCTTGAGGAAATTGACCAAGTTCTTTCTCAGGCAAAATCTCCTGTAGAGATAAGCAATCAATGCGGAGTATTTGCAGAAAGCGAGGTTATTACCTATATAAATCAAGGTAGGGAAAAGGCAGATATTCTTGCCGGAGTGTGCGCATCAGTTGCCAAAATCGCCTCTGCTCAGGCAAGAAGATTTGGTTTGGGCAAAAACTACACTATTACAGGCGGAGCTGGACGCATTCACTCTTTAATCAAAATGCTCACCGAAAGACTACAAGGAAACTACCTTGCCTTTCCCCAAAATCCTGAGCTAGCAGGAGCAATCGGAGCTGGGTTAAGCCCGCTCTTTGAACTGAAATGAGCATCTTTGACCGCCAAGTTGAGGAGTTAGAAAAATTTTTTAAAACCCAATTCCAAACTGGCAGGTTAAGAAAACTTACCCACAATGCTGAGCTGGGCTGGTCTAAAAAAGAGGAGCTAATTTTGAGCCAAGATTGCGCTTTGGAAATAGGCAATCCCAGCATAGGTTCACTCCTTTTAATTCTCTGGACCGAAAAACCCTTTGGTGAAGACAGCATCTGGCTTTTGGGCTCAGATATAAGTGAGCTTAAAAAAGGCGCTCCTTTTGCCCAAATTATCCTTGTCAGCGGAGAATTTCCTGACCATTATGACTGCTACTGCCAGCTTCGTGATGCGGTTTATCAGACTTATCTTGCTGGGCTTATGATTCGGCTTATTCCCAGCAGGCAGAAAATCTGGCTCAGGCTCAATCAATGGGCGCTGGATAAAGGATTTTCCCTTGCGCATCTTGGCTCTGCTCTTATTCGCTCTCTTAAATCACTTGAATTTGTCCACTGGGTAAAGATTGTTTTCATTACTGATGAAAACTTCCGCCCACTTCTAGATATAGGAGAAGAAATAAAGAAAATAACTAATGCCCTTATCAAAATGAATGAAGAGCTTAGCCTTGACTGCAACACCTGCGAATATCGTGATATTTGCGAAAGCATTTCTGAGCTGAAAAGAATAAGAGAAAAATTGCTCAACCAAAAAAGAAACTAATGGCAAAAATTATAGCAGTATGCGGAAAAGGCGGTGCTGGCAAGACCACAACAACTGCCATCATTGCCAAGCTCCTTTTAAATCAGCCATTTCGGGTGCTTCTTATTGATGCAGATACAGCAGGCGGGCTAACGCTAGCACTTAAAATCACGCCGAAAAAAACCATTGAGCAGGTTCAAAAGCAAATCATAAATGAGCTTCGCAAAAATGCAGATAAGCGAGAGCTTGCCTATGGAATTGATTACTTTCTTCTTTCCTGTCTTTCAGAAAAATCTAACCTCGCCTTTCTTGCCATTGGCAGACCTGAAGATGAAGGTTGCTACTGCCGAGTTAACAGCCTGCTCAAAGAGGCTATTGAAAAGCTGGCAGATAAATTTGACCTTGTGATAATTGATGCAGAGGCGGGAATTGAGCAAATTAACCGAAGGGTGATGAGCTCAGTGGATTATCTTCTTATTGTCTCTGACCCTTCGGTAAAAGGTCTTTTTGTTGCAAGCGCTATTGAAAAAACAGCTCGGAAAATTCAGCCTAAAATTAAAGCAGGTTTGATTATTAACCGAACAAGCCCCTCAACAGAGCTTAATGAGCTTAAAAATTATGCAGAATTGAATATTCTGGGCACGGTCCCCGAAGACCCAACCATAAGAAAGTTTGATACCAAAAACCTCTCATTCCTCGACCTTCCCCCCTGCCCTGCTCTAACCTCCCTTGCACAAATCATTCAAAAAGAAAATATCATCAGCTTGTAAAAAGTAATAGATTTTCAATGCGCTGAAGCGGTATCTCTAAATTTATCGGAAAACAAATAAGAAGCGGGCTGGTCGCGATTCCTGATATTCCTGATTATCCCACATTTTTACCCCTATTTTGACAAAAACTTGGAACATTTGCTTAAAGCAGGAGATGATGAATGGCTGTAAGTTATTGATTTTAAAGTGGCCGGGGACGGAATCGAACCGCCGACACGCGGATTTTCAGTCCGCTGCTCTACCGACTGAGCTACCCGGCCACCTCTTTCAGCTTAATAATATAAAAAATTCACAACCAGTTGTCAAGTCTCTAAACTTTTACTTTTTGATAAAAATACCACCATCTATACTCCTTAGAGAAAGCTTAATTTACCGACTTTAAAAACGCAATATTAAAATTGCTTAGAACATATTTTGATTTTAATTGTTTCCCTAAACTGCTTGGGTCTCAAAGGTAGGTTGATAAGGCACCCTTTCAAATTATGCGTTTTGATGGGTTTTAGAAAATTTTAAAAAACACCCCTCGGTCCTTAAATTTCTAAGATTTTAAATTCTTATTTCACTCTGTCTAAAAGCTCTTTTTGCTTTTTCTCCATAATCTTCACCAAGCTTGAAAATCTATATCGCCTAAATCTTTCCCATCATTTAAATTTAAAATTTATAGACGAAATAGTTGATAAAATTATGACCAAATCCAAAAAATGATTCTTCAAAAATAATATCCGAAAAGGCAATTTTAATACTGATTTGAAATCTAATAAATAATTTTGATGGTATAAATTCTATCATAAAATCCCTTCACAGAACATCTTGCAGAAAAACCGCCTCCTTCCAGCTCAACCACTCCTTCCTTGCCTTTAAAAGAAGCGGACACAGACTTGGGACCGAACCAGACCTGCACAAAGGGCGGGCTTGATTTATTTCCCTTGATTCTCACCTGCCCCTTTTTGCTCATACTAACAGCAGAGCAAGAGCAGAAAATTTCTGTGCGGTCATAAAGCTTAATTCTGTCTTCACCTCTTCCCCAAAAAGATATAATCATACTTTTGTTAGCATCGTCCCAACCTTTAAGCTCACTTTTGTTTTCTTTGACCAGCGTATCAATTTCTGCATCAAAAAACGGAATGATGCTTGCATTTTTGACAAAGATAGGGATTTTTTCTAGCGGAGCAGAAACTTTATATGTCTGCTTGCCGACAAATTTCTCCCCGCTCCAAAAATCAATCCAAATTCCTTCAGGAAGATAAACTTCTCTTTCCCTTGCTCCTTTTTTAACCACAGGTGCGACCAAGATTTTTTCACCAATAAAAAATTCGTCGTCAATATTAATAACTTTTGGGTCATTGGGATAGTGAAGGAATAGATGTCTTATTATTGGCAGTCCCCTTTTTTCTGCTATTTCTGCAAGGGTGTAGAAATAAGGGAATAAGGCGGTGTGAAGCTGGGCATATTTTTTGTAGAGCATCAATGTTTGAAGGTCGCGGTCAAAAGTCCAGTTGTGGCAGAATCTATATCCTTCGTGATTTCTCATTACAGGGAGCATAGCTCCCAGTTGGCACCAGCGGTAAAAAAGCTCTCTATCTGAGGGTGAACAGGTAAGGCAATGATATCCGGCAATATCTGTGGCAACAATCGGAAACCCTGAAATGCCGGCGCTAAGCACCGCCGGAATCACGCTGGGAATGCCGTCAAGCTTCTCCCAGCTTGTGTTCTGGTCGCCTGTCCAGATTACTGGAGTATAGCGCTGGCTGGCGGTAAATCCCGCCCGCATAAAAAACACATAATCGCCATCTGGTCTTTTTTCATCGAAAAACTCACGATTAATTTTTGCCCAAAGCAGTGGATATTGATTATGAACCTCCCATCCGCTCCTTCCATCTGCGAAAACCGCCCAAGGAGGAGTGTATTCAGAAAAATCCGCCATCCAGCCGTCCTGCCCGCTTTCAAGTGCAGGAGCAAAAATCTTCTCCTTATACCACTGGCAGGCTTTGGGATTGGTAAGGTCTATTTGCGCTACTTTGCGAAAAACCACATCAAATAAAGCAGGTCTGCCCTGTTCATCTACAACCAGATAGCCCTTTTCTTTTGCTTCTTTAAAAAGCGGGTCTTTGGGGCGAATGTATGGCTGAAAGTATCCTAAAAACTTAAATCCCATATCTTTGAGCTCTTGGGCAAGTTTTTCATAATCAGGATAAAGCCTGCGATTCACTCTCCAGATATGCCCCCAGCCTGCCCAGTCTTCTGTCCAGATTGCACTGTTGGGAATGTGATGCTCCCTGACAATGCGAGCTACCTGCCTCACCCTTTCCGAGCCTCCAACCGCATAATTCCAAGGCGCAAATACCCAAGGTGGGGGAAGTTTTATTCTGCCTGTGTAGGCGCTCATCTGCTCAATCACATCAAGCGGGTTTGAGCCATAAAAAATAACAGCTTTAAATTCACTGCTCCAAGTGGTTATTTTTAGAGCATTGGGGCTGGACTCGCCGAGGTCAAATTCACTATACTCGGTGTTTTCCAGCAAAAATCCATAATTCCGATTGCTGAGATAAAAAGGAACAGGAAGATAGGTGGTATCCGGACCGTGTGGAAGAGGATTCCATCGTGCATTAGGAAAGAACCTGCTGAAAACACCGAGCCCAAGCCCACCTTCTTCTGTCCACACTCTGACTGTTGAGCGGTATTGATTTGAGGAATTAAAGCGCTCACCAAAGCCAAAAAATCTCTCCTCAGGAAAAAGGCAAAAGCTTACCTTCAGCCGGTTCGGATAGGGCTTTTTAAGGGCAATTATGCGAAAAGAAAGTGCCTTTTCATTAAGAAAATACATTCTAAGCTTAAGCTCGGGAGCTGAGGACGGGTGGGTTGAAAAGCTCACCTCAAGCACCTTACCTTCTTTCTTAACATCAGAAACAAAATTTGCGCATTTCCACGGTAAAACCTTTTCTTTTATGCGATACCAAGCTATGTATTCCTTAGCGGTCTGTTTTTGGGCTTTAGTGTAAGAAAAGGGACAGAAGCCAGAAGAAGCCCTTGTCCGCATCAGCACCTTTGACGAGTGGTCAGAAATGACTAATTGAAAAGGAGCATCACTAAGCTCAACTTTTAAATACGAGCTTTGAAGCGAAAAAGTCCTTGCTGTAGATAAAAAAGGAAAAATTATACTGAGAAAAATCGTCAGCCTAAAACCTCGCATTTTCACCCTCCATAAAGGCTTTTTATAGAATTCTACTCTTTTGCAGTTCCAGCTGGCAAACCGATGAATTGGAAAAAAGAAAAATTATGCCTGAAATTTAAGAAAAATCCTATTTAAAGTTTATGTTAAAATAAATTGACCTTTGGGATGGGCACAGAATGGCTTGAGGCAGGGCTTTTAAAAATAAACAGTGGAGCTGAGCGGATTAAAATCATTAATTTTTAAAATTACTGAGCGAAGAATTATTTTCAAAGGAATTTTTTGTTGTCGGTAGAGTATCTTTACTTGATAAGACGATTACATTTATGATGGTAAATTTTAAAAATTTAAAATTTTTAGCTTAGCTTCATAGACATTATTTTTTGGACAAAAAATTTGGGGCTTGACAAATTAAAATATTTGGCTATATTACCAAATAGGAAAACTTTAGAAAGGAGATTAAATTTGAACAAAAAAGAAAAAGAAAGGTATGAGGAGTTGGCTAGAATTCTCAAAGCCCTAGCTCATCCAAGCAGAATTTTTGTGGTGGAGGAGCTG
>CAZQJX010000124.1:0-7077 GCA_964592965.1 uncultured bacterium | reverse complement strand
AATTTTTATCCAAAAATTTTTTTCTTTTTTCATTATGATTGGGCTAAAACCTCAATCGCTAACTTCCCTGCCCGTAAAAGAGAGAGAAGAAGTTTGGGAGATTTGAACCCAGCCTTCCATTCTTCCTGAAAATGCTCATCAGAAATAATAACCATTCCTGCCATTTTAATTCCTCTGAAGCGGGCAATGGTGTAAAGCGCGCTCAGCTCCATTTCTACTGCCTGAGCACCTTGCTTCTGATAAAAATTCAGCTTAGAAGCTGTCTCACGAAAAAAAGCATCTGTGGTAAGAACCTTGCCGATTTTAAATTTAATTTTATTTCTCAAAAGATTTTCGCAGAGCTTGTTAAGAAGCTCCTCATTTGCAATAGGTGGATTTTTTTCTGGAAGATAATCCTTGCTTGTTCCTTCATCTGAAATTGCTTCTTTAACAACAAGCAAATCTCCGATTTTTAAATCAGGCACAAATGAGCCAGCCAGCCCCAGAAAGATGAGCTTTTTTGCACCACCAGCAATGAGCTGTTCTAAAACCATTCCTGCAACAGGCGCTCCCATTGCAGGTCCTACTATATCAATGTTTAGATTGTTCTTTTTAAGCCGAAATAGTTTAGCAGGATATGGTCTGGTTCTTTTCTTCTTTGCCCGAAATCTCTGAGCAATAATTTGAGCAGTTGGACCTGCAGGCAGAAAAACCACCCTCTCGCTTGCTTCTACCTTAAAAAATCCCTCTCCGGGCTTGATAACAGGCTGGTCTTGGTCGGTCATCAATTTTTACATTCAGCCAATTTGATTGAGCATATTGGCGAATTCCAGCGCTTCTTCTTCAGTGCCTTTGAGCACAAAGAACCTAAAGAAATATTCACCTTTTGCTCTTTTCAGTCTGAAATGGACTTCTTTATTATCAGGGTCAATGCCGAGAGCAACACATCCTGCCCGATTATCTCTGATGAGCCAGATGCCAGGTTTTAAATTAATCAAGCCATTTGGCGCTCCTAGATAATGAAGGTGGTGCTTGATTTTATCAAGAGGTATTTTTACCAGCTCATTTTCCAAAAGGGCAGGGCTGTAAATAATCTCTGAGCTGGTGAGCGGAAAAGCAATTTTAGCATCAACTCCAGGCTTGATTTTAACTTCATAAGCAAATAAGCCGTTCTTTTCAGAAACCTTGTAATAACTTTCCTCAAGCACCCGTGCGCCTGATATTTTTGGCTGAATGGGAAATTCATCTTTAGAGATAGGTATAAAATCAAATTTCAGCTCCTTGGGCTTGCAGTTCGGGCAGAGCTTTTTTACTTTTTCAATAACAAGCCTGCTCTGCTCGTGCCCGTATTTGATTTCAACAGGGAATGGGCTCCAGCCCGTTGAATCGCTCACCTCAGCATTGAGCTGATTTTTCCAAGCTTGTTTTAGCTTTTCCCAGCTCACTCCTTGCTTTTCAGCGCTGATAAGCCAAGAGCGCGTGCGCCAATTTTCGGTGCGGAGCTGGTAATCTTCTTCCCAAGGAAAAACATATTTCCCCATCCAAGTAAAAAGCCCTTGGTCGTCCTCTGGTCGCCAAGGAGAATCAAGAATGGGTTTTAGGGGTCTGGGCTGGTAGCCGAGCTTGCGAAGCCCCTCAACATATTCTGAAATAGTGGCGATTTTATATCCCTGCTTTTCCAGTCGCTTAAAATCAGCTTCCATTTTCTTAGCTTTGGCTTTTTTAGGACGAAAGCTTAAAGAGAAATAAGGGCTGATTCCTCCAGTGATTACTAATTCTCCATCTCCTAAAAAATACCATTTAACTCGCAATCCGGTTTTTGGGTCTTTGAAATTTTCTCGTTTAACTACTTCCAGCCCTCGGCAGGTAAAATAAGGCACTCCCGGGTCGTTTTGAAACCAGTTATACTGGTCAAAGTTCATCACCGCTACTTGATAGCCAAATTCCTTTGCAAGCTCGCAGATGCCCTCACCAAATTGCGCTTCCTGCAAAAATACTACTCCAGATAAGGGAAGGTCGTATTTTTCAAAGATTTCTTTAACCAATATTAAGGAGCGTTCTTGGTCAAGGCGAGGAAAAGCAAGCACAAGCTGGTCTGAATAATGAAAACTTATAAGCTCTGCCTGACCAGCTTTTGCCAGTTTGCGAAGCTTGTCCAAAACTTTGGGATAGTTTTGAGCAAGATATTCAATAAATTCTGCCTGAAGCTCAAAATCAGCGCTCCAAGAAGGATGGGCAAGATAAAAATCCAAAAGTGGCTCAAAGCTTTGCTCCACGATGTTGCGCATTGCCTTTTCACTGCCAGCAACATATTGAAGATTAAAGTGATAAAGATTCAGAACATAGCTGTTTTGAGCAGAGACCGCCAGAGCTATAAATAAAAATGCTGTTCCTAAAATAAATCTTCTCATCTTTATACCCCCAATTTTGAATTTCGGGATATTTATAGCTCAACAGAGTAGCTAAGTCAATTTTTAACTTTTAAAAAATATTAGCTATAATTTTAAAAGGATGATGGATAAATTTAGGCAGGGAAGCCTAAAAATAAGTTTAGGTTTGATTATTTTGCTCAATTTTGTTTTTGCCTGCGCTAGAGAAAAAAGCGGCGAAGAGAAAGAGGAAGGAGGGGCACAACCTTCACCTACGGTTTCTTATGCTTACTATGCTCCTGAGTTCACTCCTGCTCCTTCACAAGGCAAGAACCGCCTTCTTGTGCTTCTGGTTAATTTTGCTGATACCAAGCCCAGTTTTTCTCCGCAGGATTTTCAGAAATTATTTTTTGGCATAGATAATTCTTGCCAGCAATTGGGCTCAGAAGGTATTTATTCTTGTTCAACTTCAGAATTATCTAATATGGATTTTGATGAGAATTCTGTTCGTGGCTACTATCAAAAAGTTTCCTACGGAAAGTTTGATATTGAGGGAGAAGCTGTGGGCTGGATTCAACTTTCTCATCCTCATGATTTTTATGGAAGTAATAGCTATGGAGTGGAAGCAAGAAACTATCCCCAAAATATCTGGGGGCTGGCAGAAGAGGCTATTGACCGAGCAGAGGAGCTGGGAGTGGATTTCAGCAAGTATGATAATAATGATGATGGCTGGGTAGATTCTTTACTTATCATTCATCAGGGGCTGGGTGGTGATAAGACAAAAGATGAAAATGACATCTGGACAACTATAAGCGCCCTCAGCTTAGGAAGAGCCAAGCCAAGATTTTATGACCAGAAAAAAATAGAATATTTTGCCATTCTGCCTGAGCAGTCTAAAGAGGGAGAGATTCTTGCCATTGGACCGCCTGCTCATGAATATGCGCACCTATTGGGAATGATTGATTTATATGATTGGTATGGTTCTAACTCTGACACAGGTATTCACTTTGGTATAGGGCGCTATGGTTTGATGAGCTATGGAGTGTATGGCGGAGGAGGTCAGCCGGTTGAGCCAACCGCTTTTCATAAAGAACTTCTTGGATGGCTCAATCCTATAGTTATTGATGCAGATACAGTTATAACTATCCCGCCTATTGAGCTTGAGCCTGTTGCTTTAAAAGTTCCTTTTGGCAGTGATGAGCGGGAGTATTTTCTTATCTCATACCGAAGAAGAATAAATAATGACCAAACCCTTCCATCAGAAGGAGTTTTTATCTGGCATATAGAGAAAAGAAGTATAAGAGAAAACAGCCTTGAAGAAAAACATCCAGCAGGAACCTGCACAGGAAAGACCAAATTTTATCATCCTGCGGTTGTGCTTGAACAGGCAGATGGATTATTTGAGCTGGAACAGGGAATTAATGTAGGAGATGAGGGCGATGCTTGGAAGGCGGGGCAGGAGTTTTCTTCAAGCTCAACCCCTTCTAGCTTTGCTTATGATTGTTTTCCTTCAGGGATAAAAGTTGAGGTGCTTGAGCAAGATACAAGCGGAGCAAAAATCGCTATTTATAAAGGTGATTTTCTTCATAATCTTTCCCAGCCAGAGCTTAAGGTTCGCGACTATAAACTAGTTCCTGCTGACACATCTGCTGATGCAGATTCATATCCTGAAGCGGGCGAGAGATTTGAGCTGAGAATTAAGTTAATCAACATCGGAACTGATGCTGGTGATGTTAATCTCAAGCTTACAAGTTCAAGCCCTTATTTGGAGCTAGGAACAACCACATCTATTTTCCCCAATCTTCAAGCAGGAGAGAGTGCTTGGAATGCCACGCCAATTTATTTTCAGGTAAAGGATTTTTCTTGGGAAGAAATCCCTGCAACTATTCAACTCAACTTTTCCTCTCCGCAAATAACCTCTTATCAGCGGGATTTGAATATTACTTTGGGCAAGCCCAGTGTGCTGATTGTTGATGATGATGGTGATGCTCACGCTGAAGCTCCTATTGCCGAGGCATTGGGAGTGCTAGGATACAGCTATGACATTTGGGAGACAAGAAAAAAAGGCACCCCCAGCCTTGATATACTTTTGAACCATCAGGCTGTTGTTTGGCTTACAGGTCCTGTGGTAGAAAATCCAATTGATGAGAAGGAGCTTGAGCTGATTAAAAACTATCTTGATGCAGGGGGCAGAATTTTGCTTTCCAGCCCCTATATGCTTATAAATCCTTCCCTTGCAGTCCAAAATTTTGCTAAAGATTATCTTGGCTTAAAAGGCTGGGAAGATAATAATTATTCTATTCAATTTATCTGGGGCAATCCTAACCATCCTGTTTCATACAATATTGAATGGAGAAAAATTCGAATCGTGGATTATCATCCCATTCATCCCCGCAATGTAGGGCTTGTTCCAAGCTCACAAGATGAGGTTATTTTCAGAAATGATATCGGCAATCCTGTAATGATTCAACATAGCCCAAATGGTAAATATGGGGTTATTTTTGCCTCTTTTGGAATTGAATACCTTGATAGAGCCATATTGCTGGATGGTGCACCTGAGACGAAGAAGTCGCCTTTGCTCAGACGACTTTTAAATTCTTTTATGTATCAGCCAGGTGCGCCTTATATTTTAAATGTAAGCCCGAAGTCAGCCCCTCCTCGCACCCCTAATCTGGATTTGACCATTAAGGGGCTGAATCTTGGTGAAGATACAAAAATTAGCTTCCCTGATGGTGGGATTGAGATATTAAATCAGAGCTATGATGCTCAGACAGGAAGGATTTATCTCACGGTAAATGTGCTTTATTATGCGCACCCGGGCTGGCAAAAAATTATGGTTTGGGATGATAATTATTCTCCTATAGCCTATGACCGCTTCTTTAAAGTTTATGAAGAGCCGAACCCAAATCACCCACCGCAGGCAATTGCTACTGCTGAACCTCAGCAAGGAGCAAGAGGAACGGTGTTTACTTTAGACGCCAGCCAAAGCTATGATGCAGACCTTGAGCCTCTTAGTTATCAATGGCTTCAGCTTTCAGGACCAAATGTAAGTTTAGAACCAAGCGCCACTGCCAAAATTGTTAGTTTTCAAGCTACCAGTGATTACATTGGAGATTATGTTTTTGAGCTGAGAGTAAGTGATGGAAATGTGTTAAGCTCAGATACGGTAAGGGTTTCGGTTATTAATCAGGCTCCTCAAGCCGTTGTTGCCAGTTCGCTTATTAAGGCTGAGTGGGGAGAGACAGTATGTTTGGATGGGAGCCCAAGTTATGACCCTGATGGCGACCCGATAACATATCAATGGACTCAACTTCAAGGCTCAACCGTAGAATTAATTCCCAGCTCAACCGCTCCAATCACTTGTTTTGATGCTTCACAGGTGGGTAACTATTTATTTTCATTAAGTGTTTTTGATGGATTGGATACCTCACCTCAACCCGCAGAGGTAGAAGTAATCATCACTTCAGATAATATTCCACCAGTGGCAGAGGCGGGCTCAACTATCACTGTGGATTTTGAGGTAGGTGGAGGTATGGTTCAGCTTGATGGAACCGCAAGCTATGACCCTGATAATGGACCATCACCATTAAGTTATTTATGGCGGGTTATTCAAAAACCTGAACAATCAAATCTTGATGATTATTTTGATGATTCAACCAGCCCAACTCCTTTGTTCTTTTTTGACCAGCTCGGAGAATACATTGTTGGTTTAAAAGTATATGACGGGCAGGTTTGGAGCACTGAGGACGAGCTGGTAATCTGGGTGCTTGTGGCTGATATGGATAATGACCTTATGCGAGATGAATGGGAGCTTAATAATGGTCTTGACCCAACCAATCCTGCTGACGGCGACCTATCAGTTAATTCCACCACTGACCCGGATGGTGATGGGCTGGTTAATGTTCACGAGTATTTTAACAGCACAGACCCGCAGAACCCAGAGCCTTGGCTAATCACTTGCCAGAACATTCCTTGCTGGCGAGCGGGATTTTTCGGAGATGCAGATGGCGACCTTCAGTATAGCTCAACCGACCAAAGCATTTTAAATGATTATTTACAAAGTGGAGACACTTCAGGTTACAGTGCTGTTTATCCACCTACAGCGGAAACGCAGGATTATAATGGAGATGGAGCGATTTTGCAGGCAGATTTGCAGGTGCTTGATGAGCTTCTCAGCGGAAACACTTTGGAATTTGCTGGCAAGCCAGAAAAAATCCTTCTTTTGACTCCAGCCTCTGGAGAAACCACTGCCAAGGTAGGAGAGGCAGTTCCCATTTGCGCACAGGTTTTGGATGCGGATTCCACTCCCAGAAGCGGGCTGGCAGTAATTTTTGATATTTATGCAGGCAATGCCCGCCTGCTTGGCGGTGATGGAGAATCTCCCAGCCAGAGATTGCTCAAACCTGTGGAGGAGCTTAATGTTCCAAATGCAGGCGATTTCTCCTTTTTTATGAGCTATGACCGTAAGGAAGTGTTTTTTGCTACTAATCGTGGTAAGTCAGATAATGATATCTGGAGAGCTGTCCGTTCCTCTCCTTATGAACCTTTTTCTAATCCAGAGCCTGTTTCTATACTTAACACCGATAACTGCAATGAAACTAGTCCAAGTCTTACTGAGGATGGACTGTGCATTTATTTTGTTAGAATCTGTCCTGCTGAACGCAAAAGTTATCCAAGTGGAATATATTATGCTTACCGAGATTCTCCTGCCGAACCTTTCCATTCTCCA
>CAZQJX010000123.1:0-7086 GCA_964592965.1 uncultured bacterium | reverse complement strand
TTTCCAGAGCTTGCGGGCAGTGCGCTGAGCAAGGCGATTCTTTGCTACCTCTTCAGGGAAGATATTTGGGTCTTGTTTTAGAGCATAATCCAGCGCCTTGAGCGCCTCATCTTTTTTACCCAGCTTCCAGCAAAACATTGCTTTGTAAACATAATTGAGAAGATAGTTGGGAAAATGGTCAATAGCGGTTTGCAAAAGTTCTTCTATTTCTTTTGGGTCCTGACCAACCATTCTCATTACCACTGTGGGAACTTTTGCCACTACTTTGCTCCAAAAGCGAGCTGCTCCGCCATAAAAATAATCAGGGTCTCGCTCTAAAATCCAGTCAACATTTTTCTTTAAAGTTGGAAAGATGGATGCTTGGGCAAAAACGCTCTTAAACTCATAACTTGAAGCCAGATTGGCAGAATACCAATATTTGGCTCCTGCGCTTTCTTTTATCTTCAGCGCCTGCTCCGCATATTCCTTGCCTTTAATAAAATATCTTTCCCGAGCCTTTCGCTCCTCTTTTGTCTCCTCTGGCATTAAATCCCCTCTCTGCCAATAGTAATCTGCAAGCTCTACCAAAATATCGTGGTTGTTGGGGTCAAGCTGATTGGCTTTTTCCAGCAGTTTTATTGCTTTATCTAGATTGGCTATGGTCATATCCGCTTTGACCAGCGCCCAAGCTTGGTCAATAAGTTTCTGTGCTTCTGGGTTTTCGCTCTTTGGCTTGAGCATCAATTTGGCTGATAATAACCCGCCAGCAATAACTATAACTAAAACAGCCAAAACCTTCTTCTTCATTTGCTCCTCCTTTAATTAAATTTTTATTAAATTTTAACCTGATTTTAATCAGCAGTAAAGAAAGGCAATTCAGCCCAAAAATATTTTCCAAAATTAATCTTGAAAATCATTTTGCTAATTTCCAATCCTTCTCTACCATATAAAAGATGCGAGGGTGGATAAAAAATTTAATTGCCCTTGGAATTGGAATTTTAGCGCTTTTGATGATTGAGATTTTCTTGCGAGCTATAAATTTTTATTCTCCTACCTGTGATACAGACCCTTTTATCAGTTTTAAAGAAAAAATCCCTACTTTAGTAGAGGTTAAGATTCAGGGAAAAACTTGGCTGAGCATCAATCCAAAATTAAGAGAATATTTTAATGCTATTAGTTTTGTTAAGAAAAAGCCAAAAGGCACTCGCAGGATTTTTATTCTTGGTGGCTCAACTGTTTATGGCTTTCCATTTGGCTATGATGGCTCGTTTGCGCATTTTTTATCAATGGCGCTGGCTCAGCTTGACCCATTGCACAGATATCAGGTGATTAATTTGGGTGGATTTGGATATGCCAGCTACAGGGTCTTGAGGGTTTTTGAAGAAGTGCTTGCTTACCAGCCCGACCTTATCATTGTTATGAGCGGTCATAATGAATTCCTTGAAAAAAGAGAATATGCTCAAAGCCAAGCCAAGATTTTTTGGCTTCGGGAAAAACTTTCCAAGCTGAAAATTTATTGTGGTCTGAAAACCGCCATTTTTAAAATATTTCCCAAGCCTCAAAAGCCTCTTCTCAGTCGTGAGGTAAAATGGGAGCATTTTGCTGCTGATGAGGAGATTAAAAGAAAAATCACCGAGCACTATCGCTATAATCTGCAAAGAATGGCAGAGCTGGCTCGCTCAAAAAATGTGCCAGTATTGTTTCTTACCTGCCCTTCTAATCTCCTTGATTTTCCACCTTATCATTCTGTGCACAGCTCAAAAATAAATAAAGATAAACTCGCAAAATGGCAAAATTACTGGAAGCTAGCAAATAAATCTTTTCAAGAAAAAAAATTTAGCCAAGCAATCATCTGGCTAAAAAAATGCCTTGAGATTGATAAGCAGTATGCGCTCAGCTGGTTCTTGCTGGGAAAATGTTATTATGAGCTTGGAAAATTTGAAAAAGCAAAAAAAGCCTTTATTGAAGCAAAGGAGCACGATGCTTGGCAGGTGCGGGCGCTTGAAGAATTCAACCAAATCATAAAAAGCCTTGCTCAACCTCAGATATGGGTGGTTGATTTGACCCAGGTGTGTTCAGATTTAAGCCCACATAAAATTCCTGGCAAAAACCTTTTTTATGACCACTGCCACCCAAAAATAGAGGTGCAGGCGCTAATTGCAAAATTAATTCTGGAAAAACTAAATCAAAAGTATTGGCTGGCTCTGGACAGGGGCTGGAAGGAAAAATATGAGATGCTCAGCAAATCATACATTTCTTTGCGTCCAAAGGATTTTTTCTTTCAGGCATATTTTCGTCTGGCTGTTGAAATTGGATTGAATATGGGTTTAAAACAACAGGGAATGGAATATTTTTATCTTGCTAAAAAGCTCAATCCAAACTATCCAGCTCTTAAAAAGCTTGAAAAATTGCTATCTACAGGCAGAGCGCTCAAGCCCTAAACTAAATTTTTGACAAATAGCGCTTTCTGATTAATATAACTGATTGCAAGGTGGAAGGCTTATGTTTGATACGCTTTCAGAAAAGCTGACCGAGACCCTGCGCAAGATTCGGGGTGTTGCCCGAATCACTGAGGAGAATATTGAGGATGCGCTCCTTGATGTGCGCACGCATTTATTAGAAGCAGATGTCCATTATGGAGTTGTTAAGGAATTTCTCTCTCGGGTAAAAGAAAAAGCACTGGGAAGAGAGGTTACTCCGGGAATAAGCCCTGGTCAGCAATTTGTCAAGATTGTCTATGATGAACTCTGCAGGCTTTTTGGCGAAAAAACCGCAGAGCTTAATTTAAAAGGTGCTCCTGCGGTGATTATGCTGGTGGGGCTTCAAGGCTCTGGAAAAACCACCACTGCTGGAAAAATTGCTCTTTGGCTGAAAAATAAAGGAAGAAAGCCATATCTGGTTCCTGCAGACCCCTACCGTCCAGCAGCCATTGACCAGCTTTTAATTCTTGCAGAAAAAATTAATGTTCCCAGCTATAAGGCAACAAGAGAGCAAAAACCAGAGGAGATATGCTCACAGGCTCTCAAGCAGGCTCGGATAAACGCTCTGGATACTATGATTGTTGATACTGCTGGAAGATTGCACATTGACCAAGAGCTTATGGAAGAACTTGTCCGCTTAAAGAAGATTCTCAACCCCAGCGAGGTTCTTTTGGTTGCTGATGCGATGACAGGTCAAGACGCGGTGAACATTGCCAGTGAATTTAACGAAAAGGTTGGAATAACCGGAGTGATTCTCACCAAATTAGATGGTGATGCTCGGGGCGGAGCTGCCCTTAGCATTAAAAGCGTTGTTGGCAAGCCTATCAAGCTGGTAGGTGTTGGAGAAAAGTTGGATGCTCTGGAGATATTTCATCCTGACCGAATGGCAGGAAGAATTCTTGATTTAGGAGATATTCTCACTCTGGTTGAAAAGGCGGAGCAGGCTTTTGATAAAAAGCAGGCAGAGAGGCTTCAGAAGAAAATCAAAGAAAAAGATTTTACTCTGGAAGATTTCCGCGATATGATTCAACAGCTCAAAAAGCTCGGTTCTATGCAGGAGATTCTTTCTTTACTTCCTGGAATGAAATCGCAGATGAAGTTTATAAAAAATCTCAATATGGCAGATGAGGAGCTTAAGCGAGCAGAGGCAATAATCAACTCAATGACCAAGCAGGAGCGAAGAAATTTCAGGATAATCAATGCCAGCCGAAGGCTTAGAATTGCTCGTGGCTCTGGCACAACAGTTCAGCAGGTGAATAGGGTTTTAAAAAGCTATCTTCAGATGCGCAAGATGATGAAAAAGCTCAAGCCTAAAGACCTTGAGAGGATGATGGGAATAAGACTTTAAAAAGGAGGTTTGAAAAAATGCCTATTCGTATTCGGTTGAGAAGAGCTGGAAGGCGCAAAAGACCTTTTTATCATATTGTGGTAGCTGATTCACGAGCTCCCCGCGATGGCAAGTTTATTGAAAAGCTGGGCTATTATGACCCAATACCAGACCCTGCGGTTGTTGAGGTAAAAAGCGACCGTGTGATTCATTGGCTCAAGCAGGGAGCAGAGCCCACAGAGACGGTTTATCATCTTTTAAAGAAAAAAGGCATTTTACCGCTCAAGCCTGAAAGCAAAACCGAAGAGAGCAAGGCAGAATGAAAGACGCTCAAAAAATAAAATCATTTCTTGAATATGTGCTTGAAAGCATTGTTGAGGAAAAAGATAAAATTTCCATCAATGCTGTTCAAAGAGAAAATATCATTGTTCTTCAAGTGAGGGTATCAAAAAATGACCGGGGAAGAGTGATCGGCAGGGATGGAAAAATGATTAAATCTCTGCGCAGGCTTTTGAGCATCTTTTCTGCAGGAACTGACCAAAGAATTGCCCTTGAACTGCTGGAATAATGGGTGGAAGAGATGATTCGCGTCGGACTGGAAGACCTCAAAGATGGAGATTATATTCTGCTTGGGCAGGTCACTCGCCCCTTTGGGCTAAAAGGGGAAGTTCGCATCCGACCTTTCAATCCCTTCAGCGAAACCTTTGAGCAGATAAAAATCCTTTATCTGCGCCCGCCCGGTGGTGAGCTTAAGGAATTCAAGATAGAACGCATCCGAAGGCATCAGGATGTTTTTTTGATTAAATTTGAAGGTTTTGAAGACAGAAACCGTGCTGAGGAAATAAGGGGCTGGGAAGTTTTGGTCAGAAAAGACCAGCTCGCACCGCCGGGAGAAGACGAATACTACTGGTTTCAACTGCTTGGTTTAAGAGTTCGGCTGGAAAGCGGTGAAGAGGTTGGTCAAGTGGTGCGCATTGAAGAGACCAATCCTTATCTTGACGGAAACGATGTTTTAGTAATTAAAACCGAATGCCACGAGGTGATGATTCCTTTTGTTGATGAGGTTGTGAAAAAGGTTGACCTTGAAAAAGGTGAAATTATTGTCAGCGAAATTGAGGGCTACAAGCAATGATTCAGTTTGACATCATAACCCTTTTTCCTGAGATATTTTCATCACCATTAAAAGAAAGCATTTTAAAAAGAGCCCAGGAACGGGGATTGATTAAAATTCAACTTTTTAACCTTAGAGATTGGGCAAAGGACAAGCACCACACTGTTGATGATACGCCTTTTGGCGGTGGTGATGGTATGGTTTTAAAGCCAGATGTTTTGGAGCGGGCAATAAACGACTTGCGAGGTAAAAAACCGCTGGCGCCTGTTATTCTTCTTTCTCCCCAGGGAAGGCGTTTTGACCAGAGCTGGGCAAAGGAGCTTGCTCAGCTGAAAAGAATAATCCTTGTCTGCGGTAGGTATGCAGGACCTGACCAAAGAGCAATTGACTTACTTATTGATGAGGAGCTTTCCATTGGCGATTATGTTCTTTCAGGCGGAGAAATTCCAGCTCTGGTGGTAATTGAAACAATAAGCAGGCTCATTCCCGGAGTGCTGGGAAATGAGGACTCATCAAAATATGATTCCTTTCCCCAAAGATTGGAATGGGCGCAATATACCCGTCCAAGAGAATTTAAAGGGAATCTTCCGCCAGAGGTTCTTTTAACTGGAGACCATAAAAAAATAGAAATCTTTCGCAAAAAAGATAGTTTAAGGCGAACGCTCCTAAAGCGACCAGACCTAATTTGCAAATTTCCCCCGCAGGGTGAGGAAAAGGCTCTTTTAGAGGAAATAAAAAAAGAGCTTTGGGAGAATTGAATGCCCGAAGATTGGATATATATGGCGCTTCTTCACTATCCTGTTTACAACAAGCAAAAAGAGGTGGTGGCAAGCGCCATTACCAATCTAGACCTTCACGACCTAGCAAGGCTTTGCGCAACCTTTGAGCTAAGAAAATACTATGTTGTCACTCCACTTGAACTTCAGCGATTTTTAGCAGAAAAACTCATTCAGCACTGGCTAGAAGGAAGCGGAGCTGAGTATAACTGGACAAGAAAGGTTGCCTTTGAGCTTGTCCGGGTGGTGGAAAATCTAAAGCAGGTAAAAGAAGAAATTAAAAAAGAAAGCGGAAGCGCTCCCAAGCTTATCGGCACAACCGCGCGCAACATAGCTGGGCAGATAAGCTTTGGCAAGATGAAGGAAATCATAAAGAACAATCCTGAGCAAAGCTTTCTCATTATTTTTGGCACCGGCTGGGGCTTGACCCAAGAGTTTTTAGAAAATGAGGTTGATTACTTGCTGGAGCCTATTCGTGGTAGAGGCGAATATAATCATCTCAGTGTCCGCTCTGCCTCTGCTATTATTTTAGACAGGCTTCTTTCTGTTGACAGAGAGAAAAAACCAGTCCAAAATAAATAAGTTAAAAGGAGTGGAGCGATGAACAAAGTGGAGAAATGGGAGCAGGAGCGAATTCGCACTGACCTTCCTGAGTTCCGCCCTGGAGATACGGTGCGGGTGCATCATCGGATTAAAGAGGGCGATAGGGAAAGGGTGCAGGTATTTGAGGGCGTGGTGATTAAGATTAAGCGAGGCGGTCCCCGAACAACCTTTACTGTAAGGAAAATCTCCTACGGAGTTGGCGTAGAAAAAATCTTCCCGCTTCACAGCCCCGTTATTGAAAAGATAGAAGTCAAACAGAGAGGCAAGGTAAGAAGAAGCAAGCTCTATTACCTTAGGGAAAGAGTGGGCAAGGCAGCCAAAGTCAAGGAAAAACGCTAAGAAAATGCTCCTTATTGACCTAGTTCTTCAAGGAATAAAACGCTTTGTTCAGAGCCAGAAGATTCCCTTTAAGCCTGGCTTTAACTTGATTTATGGCGGGAATGAATCTGGCAAGACCACGCTTTACACCTGCCTTTTGGAGATGCTTTTTCCTGCCCACAGGGAAAAAGCACCTGAATTCTGGAAAAGCTGGCAAAGCTCTGAGCATTGTCGAGCAGGGCTAACTTTAAAAGAAGGGGATTATCTGTATCGCATTCTCAGTGATTTTAATCAAAATAAAGTTAGTCTAAGCAGAAAATCTCTGGATGCGGAGAGGTTTGAGCGACTGTCAACCAATCCTGAGGAGATAGAAGCAATACTCTCTGAAGAGCTTAACCTTCCTGATTATGAATCATTTAAAGCCATTTTCACTGATAGCTGGAGCGGGCTTCCTAGTTTAACAGGCTGGAAGAAATCCACAAGCTCGGCTCA
>CAZQJX010000122.1:0-7117 GCA_964592965.1 uncultured bacterium | reverse complement strand
TGGGATGGGCATTCTTTCTCACAGGTAAAGCAAAAATCACAGAGCTCGCTTTTATATTCTGGAAAAGCCATCTCTTTAGTCATTATTATTGCTTTTTGGGGACAAAGGTCAGCACAAATTCCACAGGATATGCATTGCTCTTTGTCAAGCTTCCATAAAAATTTATCCTCGCTCATTGTTCCTTTTTAAATCTGCGGGCTTTATAGCGCAATCCTGCAAGCACTGCCCAAACAAATTCTAAAAGCATAATTGGATAAAAAATGTAAAAGCAAATCATTGAAAGCCTGACATTCAAATTGGAACGCATATTTCTCAAGCTCTGCCAGATGCTTTCTGGATGTGTCTCCAGCCACTCATGCCCGGCAGATTCCATTACCAAGCTATATCCTAAAAGATTAGAAAAAGCTGCAATTAAAAGAAGAGCAAATACTATCTTCTTTACTCTGGAATTTTTTCTTCCCTGATAAAATACCCTTAAAATCAGAGCGGGAACAAGAAGCACCTGAGCAAAAGGCAGAAAAGGAAGTCCAACTTTTATATCCGCAAAAATGTCAGGATTAAGGAATATTATGCCTAAAAGCACATCAATAAAAAGCAACAGGTCAATAGCTATGTTAATCAGCACCTGCCAGAGCTCAAGCGATACTCTGAGCGTAAGAAATTCTTCGTATTCTTTAAGATATTCTTCTGCTAAAACCAGCCCGAAGACAAATATACTCAAAAATATGTAAATATCGCAAACATTAATTAAAGTCCAGTGCTCAATTACATCATGGAAGACATCGTAAAGTTGTTCTGGAGACATCTTTAACTCTCTCTGTTGGTAAGTCAGCTAAATATATACTTTTCAATTACCAATTGCAAATGGATAATCGGGTGATATAATCATTTCTAGATTTTAAAGGGGGAGGTAAGAAGATATGAGCTCTCGTCCAGCACGCGGAATTTTAAGAATTTTTCTATTGCTTTTAATTATAATTTTAATCAGCTTTGCTAGCATCGTTCTTATGGGCAGGCTTCAAAATGCCCGAGCAGACAGTCAGCAATTTTATAAGTATCTTGAAGTATTTAACCAAGCACTTGACCTGATAGAAAAAAGATATGTCAAGCAGGTTGATTCCAAAACCTTAATTTATGGCGCTATTCAGGGTATGCTTTATAAACTTGACCCACATTCAGTTCACCTCCCACCAGAATACTTTAAAGAAATGAAAGTTGACCTTACTGGCAAGTTTGGCGGGCTAGGCATAGAAGTGGGAATTCGTGACGGAAGATTAACTGTCATTTCGCCTATTGAAGGCACTCCTGCTTGGAGAGCAGGCTTAAAAGCAGGAGACATTATCCTCAAAATTGATGGCGAGAGCACGGAAGGAATGAGCCTAATGGATGCGGTTCACAGAATGCGAGGCAAAAAAGGAACACCTGTCACATTAACCATTATGCGCAAAGGCTGGGATAAGCCCAAAGATATAACCATCGTGCGTGACATTATCAAAATAAGAAGCGTGAAAAAAGTCCGCCTTATTGACAACAAGTATGGCTATATAAAGCTTGTCACCTTTAATGAAAACACTGCAACAGAGCTTCACTCTGCAATGAGAAAATTGCTGGAACAGGCGGGAGGGAAAATTGCTGGATTGATTCTGGACCTTCGTAATAATCCTGGCGGTCCTCTTGACCAAGCAGTAGAGGTTGCTGATGCTTTTATCAGCGAGGGACCTATTGTTAGTATTAAAGGGCGCAATCCTAAAGACTCGCAAACATTTTACGCTCATAAGCAAAATACCTATACAGGATTTCCAATGATTGTTTTGGTAAATGCTGGTTCTGCCAGTGCCAGTGAAATTGTCTCTGCTGCCCTACAAGATTCAGGAAGGGCTTTAATTATGGGTATCACCACTTACGGTAAAGGCTCGGTGCAGTCGCTTTTCAAGCTTAAAGATGGCTCTGGAATCAAGCTTACCACTGCTTATTATTACACTCCCAGTGGGAAAACCATTCAAGGAAAAGGAATTAAACCAGATATTGTTGTGGAAGAACTAACCCCTGAGGAGCAGGCGCTTTTGGAAAAAGAGCGAAAGGAAGAAAAAGAAAAAAGGCTTAGGGAAAAGAAACTTCCTCATTACATTCCTCCTGAAGAAATAAAGCCTGAGGAGAAAAAGCCTGAAGAGAAGAAAGAATTTGAAGAAGAGATTCTCAAAGATTATCAACTCAGGCGGGCGGTTGAGCTTTTAAAAAGCTGGGAAGTTTTTCAGGGGCAGATGAAAAAGGCGCGGGCAAAATAGTTCTATGCCAAAAAAGAAGTCTAAGAGAAAGACCAAGCGAAGCAAAAAGAAAACCAAACCTCATTTTTCTCTATTAATAATTTTTCTTTTAATGCTTTTGCTTTTTGGCTTGGCATATTATATTTTTAAACCTAAACAGCGCCTTTTAAATTCATCCATCCAATCTCAAGATTTAACAGGCACAGAGCTTTTGCTTTTAACACAAAAGCTAATTGAAGCCAATTCAGATGTTTTTACCCGCCAGCCCGCTTTTGGTGATTGCCCTGTTGATGAACATTATCTTCCCTGCCTAAGTATTATTTTTAGGAACAAAAGAGACCTGGAAGAAGCTGAAGAATTGATTATCAACTTTTGGCAGAAAAAAGGGCTGTTTTTTTCCCGAGATTCTGCTCGCTCAAATTCTCTTACCAGAGGAATAATCGCAAATAACACTTCATCTCCACTAGCAGAGGTTTTTCTTAAGCAAAAACGCCCTTTTTCAAAAAAGCCAAAAGCTAAAAAACCCAGCACCTCTGCTCATCTGGCTAAGATTGCTATTGTTATTGATGACCTTGGCTATAATTATGATGAGGCTCTTGAGCTGGCAAAACTCCATTATCCAATAGGTTTATCTATTCTGCCTTATCAACAATTTAGTGAGCAGGTATTGGAACTGGCAAAGGAATATCATAAACCTGCTCTTCTCCATATGCCAATGGAGCCGATTAGCTATCCTAAAGTTAATCCTGGCAAGGGAGCGCTTCTTTGTTCAATGACTGAAAGCGAGGTCCGCAAAACCTTTCAGAAGGCGCTTGATTCGCTTCCAGGAATTGTAGGAGTTAATAATCATATGGGCTCTGCTTTTACTCAAAACTCTGAGCTTATGGCAGTTGTTATTGATGAAATTCAGCGTCACGGTCTTTTTTTCCTAGATAGCCGAACCACCAAATATACTATTGCTAGAGAGCTTGCAGAGCAAATGGGAGCAAAAACCTGTGAAAGAAAAGTTTTCCTTGATAATCTCCGAAGCACTGACGCCATCTGGTCAAAACTTATTGAACTTTGCCAAAAAGCTAAAGAAGAGGGCGAGGCTGTGGGTATCGGTCATCCATATCCGGAAACCATTTCTGTTTTACAGCATAAACTTCCACAGATGGAAAAATTTGGCTGTAAGCTGGTGTCCATTCAGGAGATTTGCCGATGAACCGCTTTCCCAAAGCTGAGCGAAAAATTTATCGTGTATCTGAGCTGGTTCAAAATTTAAACCAGGTTTTAGAAAGCGAATTCAGCGAGATTTATGTTCAAGGCGAAATCAGTGGTTTTAAGAAGGCTAAAGGGAACTATTTTTTCACACTTAAAGATGAGCAGGCAAAGCTGGAAGTGTTTATGTCAAGGTTTTCTGCGCTTTATCTTCGCTTTCAACCAGAAAATGGTTTAGAGGTAATTGTTCGTGGGTATTTAAATTTTTTTGCTCCCCGAGGAGAGCTTCGTCTGGTAGCTGATACCATAGACCCTGTTGGTATCGGTGCGCTCCAGCTTGCCTTTGAACAGCTTAAAAAGAAGCTTGCTCAAGAGGGGCTATTTGACGAATCGCGCAAAAAGCCACTTCCAGAATTCTTTAGAAGGATTGCAATTATCACCTCTCCTACTGGCGCAGTTATTAGAGACATACTCAGGGTATTTCGTGAGCAAGATATCAAACTTGAGGTTTTGCTTATTCCCAGCAGGGTGCAGGGTGAGGGAGCTGAGTATGAGCTTGTAAAAGCAATTGAGCAGGCTCATCTTCCGCAGATTTATGCACCTACAGGCAGACCCCCGCTGGATTTAATTATACTTGCCCGAGGCGGTGGTTCTTTTGAGGACCTTTATCCTTTTAACACCGAGCCTCTTGCTCGGGCTATTGCCAAAAGTAAAATTCCTGTGATGAGCGCTGTCGGGCATGAAATTGATTACACCATCTCTGATATGGTTGCTGATATCCGCGCCCTTACTCCTACCCGAGCAGCAGAGATGATTGCTCAAAGACAAAAGGATGTTATTAATCGGCTTAACATCGCCAGAGAGAGCCTTGAAAAAATTATCCTTAACAAATTGGAACTTGCTACCAACTCTTTAAAAATCTTTTTTGACATAGGGAGGAAAATGCAAGACCAGTTAAAAATTATAGAAAAGGAGCTTCTGATTAACTTGGATATCCTTCGTAGATTTACAAAAAATGCTTTGGAGCAAAAAGCAAAGCTGGTTGAACAAAAAGCAAAACAGCTTTTTGCTCAAAGTCCATATAGCTATTTAAGAAATGAACAAAAAAGGCTTTATGAGCTTGGCTCTCAGCTTGCTGGTCTGGCTCGTTGGCAAATCAATCAAAATCAGGAGAGGCTTTCGCACCTGGTTGGTCGGCTGGAAAGTTTATCTCCGCTTTCTACACTTTCACGGGGATATTCAATTACTAAAAGGGCAAAAGATGGTAAAATCTTAAAAGACCCCAAAGATATTGAGCTAGAAGAAATGATTGATATTTTGCTTTATAAAGGCGAGCTTAAAGCTCTGGTTAAAGATAAAAAGTCTAAAAAGCCCAGCGATGAAATTCTTTAAAGCACATTTTTACTTAGCTATTTTTCTTGCTTTTTTAACCCCAGCTTTGGCAAAAGCTGAGGCTTCCTTTCAATTCATCTGCGTCCCTGAGCAAAAAAATGTCTGCACCATAAGTCAGGGAGAAGCCGGAGCTTTAATCATCATTTCTTCTGAGCCTTTAAATTCTATTCAGGGAGAAATCTTTACAGGGCAGATTCTTTTTAAGAAAGAAGATAAAAAGGGAAGAATCTGGTCTGCTCTTTTCGGTGCGGATATGGAACAGGCTCAGGGCAAATATCTTTTTAAGTTAAAAGCAACCACTTCTGGTGGTGAAAACATAAATGCTTATTTAACTATCTTAGTCCAGCGAAAAGAATTTCCCAGCGAATATCTCACCCTTCCTGAAAAAATGGTAAAATTCTCTCCTGAAGTTTATAAAAGGGTTGTTAAAGATAACAAAACGGTTCTTTCTGTTACCTCTCATTTCACTCCTCAAATCTATTGGAAAGGAGAATTCATAAGACCTGTTTCTGGCTACATAACTAGCCCTTTTGGTGTCCGAAGAATAATCAATGGAGAAAAAAGAAGTGCCCACACTGGGGTTGACCTTCATGCCCAAGAAGGGGAGGAGATTCTTGCAAGCAATTATGGAAAAGTAGCTTTGGTTTACGAAGGATATTTATTAGGAAAAAGCATTGTTATTGACCATGGCTCTGGTCTTTACACAGTGTATTATCATCTCTCTGAGATAAAAATTAAACAGGGAGAGATGGTTGAGAAGGGCAAAGTAATCGGGCTTGCCGGAGCAACCGGGAGAGCAACTGCACCCCATCTTCATTTTGGAGTAAAACTCAATCAAGCTCGGATAGACCCGATGAGTTTGCTTAATGTCTCGCAAATTCTTTCTGAAAGGATAAGATGGCTAAAAGAAAATGAAAATCTAAATTCCTTCTAGGACTGAAAAATATTAATGTTCAAAATCCTCCAAAAACTTGAGCAGAAAAGAAAAAAAGAGCAAAGCCTGATTGAAACTGATCCATCTGCTCCTTTAAAAATAGTTCTCTGCTATCCTAATCGCTATCAGGTAGGAATGGCTAATCTCGGGTTTCAATGGGTTTATAAACTTTTTAATGAACAAGCTGGAATTTATTGTGATAGAGCATTTTATCCTGACCCGAGCGAGGAAAAAATTTTTGAAAGCAAAAATTTGCCTATTTACTCTATTGAGCTTAAAAAACCCATATCTGAGTTTAATATTATCGCCTTCAGTCTTTCTTATGAACTTGATTATATTAATGCTCTGAGAATGCTTAGCTGGTCTGGCATCCCTCTTTATCGCTCTGAGCGAAGAAAAGGCACAGGAAAGAAATATTTTTATCCACTGGTTATAGCTGGTGGAGTTGCTATTAGTGCCAATCCTGAGCCGATGGCGGATTTTTTTGATTTTATTGTTATCGGCGAAGCGGAACCAATAATAGCAGAGCTAGCAGAAAGGCTTTTAGAGCTGGGCAAAAAGCCAGATTTGAATTATCTGCGTTCAGCTCTCTCTGACCTTAAAGGAATATATCTTCCTTTTTCCTATCAGTTTGATTATGATGAAAACGGAAAACTTAAAGAAATTCTTCCGCTTGGCTCAGCTCCTGAGCGAATAAAATTAATCCGTGCCCAAGAGAATGAGCTTCCTGCTCATCAAGTAATCTTCAGCCCTGATATGGAGTTTTCTGAAATGGGGCTGATTGAACTCGCTCGTGGATGCAGATGGGGATGCAGATTCTGTCTTGCTGGATATATCTACCGACCGCCAAGAATGGCTAAATATATTCGGGTAATATCTGCCATTGAAGAAATGCGCAGGTTCCGAAGGAGGTTCGGTCTAATTGCTCCTGTTGTCCCTGACTTTGAGGGATTTCCCGCATTATTAGAATATTTTGCCAGAGAAAAGCTGGAATTCTCGCCCACAAGCCTGCGGGCAGAAACCGTCTCTACCAGACTCCTTGAGCTTCTCAGTAAATCTGGGGTAAAAACCATCACCCTAGCTCCAGAAGTTGGAGCGGTTCATTTGCAAAGATTTATCAACAAAAGGATTCAGCAAGATAAATTGCTTGACTTATGCCGACAAATTGGTGAACTCGGTTTTGAAAAACTAAAGCTTTATTATCAAATTGGTTATCCTGAGGAGAGCGAACTTGATGTTGATGAAATAGCTGTTCAGGTAAGAAGAATAAAAACCGCTCTTAAGCTGGGCAGGAGGAAATCGGGGTCAAGCCCAATTATTGAATTGA
>CAZQJX010000121.1:0-7117 GCA_964592965.1 uncultured bacterium | reverse complement strand
AAAACAGAAAAATAATTATTGTTTCCAGCGGAGCTATTGCCAGTGGACTTGCCCGGTTAGGAGAGATTAAAAAGCCTTTGACTATGCCAGAAAAGCAGGCTATTGCCAGCTTGGGTCAGCCTATCCTGATGCATAATTGGCAAAGGGCTTTTGCCCGCTACAAAATCCCAGTGGGACAGGTGCTTTTAACTCACGATGATTTTTCCAGTCGCCCCCGATATCTTCATTCAAAAAATACTCTGGAGGAGATGCTTCGGCTGGGAATTGTCCCGATTATCAATGAGAACGATGCGGTGGCAGTAGAAGAAATACAGTTTGGAGATAATGACCTGCTAGCTTCTCTCACAGCAGTGATGATGGATGCTGACCTGCTGCTGCTTCTCTCGGTCATTCGCGGGCTTTGCGATTCTGACCCGCTAAAAAATCCGCAGGCAAAACTCATCCCCATAATTGATAAGCTTGACCAAAACCTATATCACTGCCTTGCGGAAAGCAAAACCAAGCTAGGAAAAGGCGGAATGGAAAGTAAGCTCCGCTCCGCTCAAATCGCCAGCAGTGCAGGCATTCCCACATTTATCGGCTCGGGCAAAGACCCAGAAGTTTTAAAACGGCTTTTTGAAGGAAAAATCTTGGGAACCCTGATTCTTCCTGAAAAGAAAAAATTAAAAGGCTACAAGCACTGGCTACTTTTTGCCGGCAAGCCTCGTGGAGAGCTAGTCATAGACCAAGGAGCTGTGCGGGCACTGGTGGAGCGGAAAAAAAGCCTTCTTCCCAGCGGTGTGATTGCAATTAAAGGAAAATTTGAGCGAGGCGAGCTTATCAAAGTTGTAGATGAATCAGGAAAAGAAATTGCTCGGGGACTGGTCAACTATGCAAGCGATGAGCTGGAGAAAATCAAAGGCAAAAGAACCGACCAGATAGAGAAAATTCTTGGCAAAAAAGATTATGATGAGGTCATTCATAGAGACCATTTAGCACTAGTAGAAGCTGAAAGCCAAAGCGATGGTTTTACAAGCTCAAGTAAATAATTTATTTTAAAGCAGAGGTGGAAAAATGAGCTTGGAAAAAGATATGCTTGAGCTTGCCCAGAGGGCTAAAAAAGCAAAATTAAGCCTGCGTCAAGCAAGTAGCGCTCAAAAGAACCAAGCCTTACAAGCCATTGCCAAAGGTCTTATTGAAGAGCAGGATAAAATAATCTCTGCCAATGAAAAAGACATTGAGCAGGGCAGGGAAAAGGGATTAAGCTCAGCCCTTCTTGACAGGCTTCAGCTTACCTCAGAAAGAATTCAAGCAATGGCGGAGAGCGTGCGTGAAGTGATTAATCTTCCTGACCCAGTGGGGAAAATTACCGGAATGTGGATGCGCCCTAATGGATTGATTGTTGGAAAAATGCGCATTCCGCTTGGTGTTATTTTGATGATTTATGAGGCACGACCAAATGTCACTGTTGAATCAGCCAGCCTCTGCCTAAAAAGCGGAAATGCGGTTATTTTAAGAGGTGGCTCTGAGGCGATTAATTCCAATCTTGCTCTCGGAGAGGTTATTTCAAAGGCTTTGAGCCAGGCAGAGCTTGACCCTGCTTCTATTCAGGTGGTATCAACCACTGATAGAAAAGCTGTTGATGAGCTACTCAAACTTGATGAATATATTGATTTGGTTATACCTCGTGGCGGAGAGGCGCTTATCAGAAAAGTGGTTGAGCAGAGCACAATTCCTGTGCTCAAGCATTATAAAGGTGTGTGCCATATCTTTGTTGACCGTGATGCAGACCTAGCCAAAGCTTTAAAAATCTGCTACAATGCTAAAGTGCAAAGACCATCTGTCTGCAACGCTATGGAAACACTCCTTGTAGATGAGCCAGTGGCAGAAAAATTCCTTCCTCAAATGGCAGAGATGTTTGCTCAGGCAGGAGTGGAATTGAGAGGGTGCGAAAAAACCAGAAAAATCCTTCCACAGGCAAAGCCAGCCACAGAAGACGACTGGTATGCAGAATATCTTGACCTTGTTCTAGCTGTTAAAATAGTTAATGGTGTGGACGAGGCAATAAAACATATTCAAAAATACGGCTCTGACCATACAGATTCTATCATTACTGAGAATTATTCACGGGCAATGGAATTTATCCAGCAGGTGGATTCCAGCTCAGTAATGGTAAATGCTTCTACCCGCTTCAGCGATGGCTTTCAATATGGCTTGGGCGCAGAAATTGGAATCAGTACCACCCGGCTTCACGCCTATGGACCAATGGGTCTTGAGGAGCTTACGGTTTGTAAATTTGTGGTTTTGGGAAGCGGTCAGATAAGAGAAAAATAAAAAGGGGTGAGGCAAAGTGAACATTGGTGTTTATGGAGGCACATTTAATCCCATTCATTTTGGTCATTTGCGCACTGCGGAAGAAATCTGGCAGAAGTTCAAGCTGAAAAAGGTAATTTTTGTTCCCAGCGCCAATCCACCTCATAAAGAAGGAGAGGAGATAATTGACCCGCTTCATCGGCTGAAAATGGTCACGCTGGCAATAACTGGAAATGACCATTTTGAGGTATCTGACCTTGAGATTCTCCGTCCCGGAAAAAGCTACACCATAGAGACCATGCGGGAGCTAAAAAAGCAAAATCCAGAAGCAGATTTTTATTTTATTTTGGGAATAGATGCTTTTTTAGAAATAGATACCTGGTATCACTGGCAGGAGCTTTTTTCTGAGACCAATTTTATTGTCACCACTCGCCCTGGCAGTCCAAAGGTAGCTCCTAGCAAAATGGTGCCAGATAAAATAAGAGCGCAGTTCAAATGGCACAGCAAAGATATGGAGTTTATTCACGAATCTGGGAACAAGGTCATATTTACAGAGGTCACTGAGCTCAACATCTCTGCCAGTATGATTCGCAAGCTGGTAAGAGAAGGAAAGTCTATCCGCTATCTTCTTCCCCGCCGAGTAATGGAATATATCTTGGAAAATGGGCTTTATAAAAAATGAAATTGAGCAATAATCCTAAATGAGCACCAAAACCCAGACAAAGAAGAAGAAAAAAGCCAAAGCTCTATCCAGCAGAAAAAAGGCGCTTTTAGCTGTTGAAGCAGGAATGGCAATGAAGGCGCAGGAGCCTGTTGTTCTTAGAGTAGGAAAGCTCGTGGACTACACAGATTATTTTGTGATTATGCATGGGGATAGCACAAGGCAGGTGCAGGCGATCTTTGAAAGCATTTTAGCAATGATTGCTCAAACTGGTATTAAGCCTTTGGGTGTGGAAGGCGAAAGAGAGGGAAGATGGGTGGTGATTGACTGGGACGATGTTGTCATTCATATTTTTTACAAGGAGCTGAGGGATTTTTATGAGCTGGAAAAGCTCTGGGGAGATGCTCCGAGAATGAAAATCCCACAAACTTCTTCCAGCACAAGCGAAGATGAGAGATGAAAATTTATCTGGTCGCGGTCGGAAGAATAAAAGACGAGCACATTCAAAAAAAGATTCAGGAATATGTGAAAAGGCTGGGCAAAGGCATAGAGCTAGTGGTTTGCGAACTAGCGGACGGAAAAGGTGCGCCCGAGAGAATGATTGAAGATGAAGGGAAAAGAATTATTAACCACCTGCCTAAATCTGGCTATATTGTAGTCCTTGATGAAAAAGGAGAACTTCTCACCAGCATAGATTTTGCCCAGCTGATTAAAAAAGTTATTAATCAGGGTAGGAATGTAATTTTTATTATTGGCGGAGCTTATGGTCTTTCTGAAGAGGTTAAGAAGCGAGCAGACAAAATCCTTGCCCTGAGCAAAATGACTTTTCCGCACGAGTTGGCAAGATTAATTTTAATTGAGCAGATATATCGGGCACTTAACATTTTACAAAAAACAGGGTATCATCATTAAAAAGCTCAAGGGGGATAAAAATGGTCAGTAACACTGCCAAGACGAGAGTAAGGAGGAGAATAAGAAGGAGAAAGTTGGGCAAAGCCAATAAAAGGATTCGTAGGCGCGGACTCACGCCCAAATTTCCAATTCATCCTGAGCAAGAATAACTTAGGAGGGAAAGATGGCGGAAGAAGAAAGGCTAAGCTCATCAACCAGAGAAACGCTAAAGAATTTTGTCTTAGCGCTTATTCATCGCCAGGAAGATTTTAATCCCAAGCCTGACCTTGAGCGGGTTATTGACAATATGGAAGAGATGATTAACAAAGCTCCCGCACTCTTTCGGGCAGGAATTATTCTTATTATTAAATCTCTGGAAATGGCACCTTTAGCTCAAGGGTATCGCCATACATTCTCTAATCTTCCCCCAGAAAAACAGGAAGAATACTTATATAAAATGGAACAGAGCTCAAATTATGCCTTCCGTGGCATTATAGCTTTGATAAAAACCTTAACTTTAGCCAATTATTTCTGTGAGCCAGAAGCAGAGCAGGCAGTGGGATTTGATGGAAAATGTCTTTTGGAGGTAAAAGGCGGGGGTCTTAAAGAAAACATCCTTCCAGATGATTTTATCACCCATTGAGTCAAAGATATTTTTTTAAAGAAGAGTATCCTCTGCTGGAGCTGGTAAGGGAAAATCTTGATGGAGACTTCTCTGTTCAGCCTCCCTATCCTTTTATTCTTCGTTCTTATCAGCCTGGTGATGAACCTTACTGGGTTGAGATAATGAAAGATGCTTTTGGTGATTTTTGGAATGAAAAGAGCTTTCAGACTTTTATAAAGAGCCATAGGAGCTTTTCGCCAGAGAGATTAATTTTTCTCTGCGTCCAGAAAGTTCCTGTTGGCTCGGTCTGTGCCTTTTCTTGGCCAGGATTGGACTTAAAAACTGGATTTATTTTTATGCTCGCCCTTAAAAGGGAATTTAGAGGAAAAGGACTGGGAAGGTATCTTGTTCTTGCCTGTCTTGATTATTTTGCCAAAAACCACTATCAAAGGGCAATGCTTCAGACGGAAAGCTTTCGTCTTTCTGCCATCAGGCTTTATCTTAAAATGGGATTTAAGCCTGTATTAGTCACAAGCGGTCAGATAAAAGTCTGGGAAGAAATCGCTAAAAAGCTCGCCCTTAACAAGCTAAATCCTCAAACCCTGCCTCGCTTGAAAACAAAAGAATTTATAATCCGTGAAATCAAGATGAATGCATATTTTGAATGGCTGGCTTTAAAGGGGGTTTTCAGGGAGCTAAAGCAGACCTTTTTCAATAAGTAATTTGGCAATTTGAATCATATTCAGGGCTGAGCCTTTTCTCAGATTATCTGAGCTGAGCCAGAGCTGAAAAGAATTATCACCGCTCGCATCCTTCCTTATCCTTCCCACCAAAACATTATCTTCTTCTAGGCTGGCTAGGGTATCAGGATATATCTCTTTTTCTGGCTCATCCATTAGTTTAATGCCTGAGCTTTTTTGAAAAGCCTCACGAAGATTTTGTGTAGAAGCATTCTTTTTAAGCTCAACAAACAAAGCAATGCTCAATCCGCAAAAAATTGGCACCTGCGCGCAGGTAATGCTGAATTTAAAATCCGCCTGAGGAAAAATTTTGTAAAGCTCATTTTTAACATCCTGTTTCTCTTCGGTCTCATCTCCTACAAACTTACCTACCTGCGGAAAAATATTAAAGGCGCTCTGCCGGGGAAATTTTTTAACCTCAAATTCCTGCTGATTAAAAATAGCAATGGTCTGCCATTGATGCTCTTCAAACCCGAGCCTTCCTTCCTGAGTGCTACCATAAAGAGCAACCGCACCTACCCTTTTTAAACCAAACTCTCGCTCAAGCGGAGCCAGCACCAGCGAAAGGGCAACTGATGCTGGAGAAGGAGAAGCAATGATTTTTCTTTTCCCAAGCTCAAGCGTCTCAGGATTTACCTCAGGCACAACCAGTGGCACATCTGGATGCAACCTCCACCACCTGCTGGTATCTATCACCCATACCCCTGCTTTTTCTGCATCTTCTGCTAAATCCCTGCTTACCATTGGGTGAGCAGAGAAAAATACAAGGTCAAGCTCTTTAAAATAATCCGCCCGGATTGCCTCTACCATAATTTGCTCGCTCATAAACTCCATCTGCTCGCCTGCATCATCAAAGCTGGCAAAAAGCTTAAGCGACTCTATTGGAAAGCCCTCACGCTCAAGAAGCTGAATTAGCTCCCCTCCCACCAGCCCTGTGGCGCCAACTATCCCTACTTTATAAACCTTGCCTTCCATCATTTTAGAAGATGGCAGATTATTTTTTATTTTCAATTTTTTCTTTAACTATCTTCTCCAGCTTACGCAATCTGTTAAACAATTCTGGAAGTTGGCGGAGCCGAAGATAAACACGCTTTGCCTGAGAAAACGGCATTGCTGGCATACCCCAAACAACGCTATTAGGCGCAAGGTCGTCAAGCACACCGCTGGTGCCAACAATCTTGGAGCCAGAGCCTATTTTTATATGGTCTTTAATGGTGACATTTCCAGAAATCAGGCATCCATCGCCAATTTCACTAGACCCGCCAATAACTGTTCCTGCTAAAATAATGCAGTTCTTTCCAATCCTTACAGAATGAGCAATATGAACAAGATTATCCATTTTTGTTCCTGAGCCAATTACAGTTTCATCTAAACTGGCACGGTCAATAGCGCAAAGTGCGCCTATCTCCACATCATCGCCAATGACCACTTTTCCTATCTGTGGAATTTTCTCATGCCCCGCTTCGCCTAAAAGGAACCCAAATCCATCTGAACCAATTACCACTCCGGGGTGAATTATGCAGTTTTTGCCAATCTCGCATCGGTCAAGAATTTTTACATTCGGATATAGATGGCATCCCTCGCCTATTTTTACATCTCTGCCAATATAGCAATGAGCATCTATTCTTGTTCTGGCTCCTATCTGAGCACCCTTTTCTACTACCACATAAGGACCAATCCATACAGGTTCAGCTATCTTAACATTTTCAGCTATAACCGCGCTGTTATGAATTCCCCAAGAAAAACCAGGAGCAGGCAACAAAAGCTTTTCCGCCTGAATAAATGCTCTGTAGGGGTCTTGGGCAATGAGCGCAGGCTTGGACTGCGCCCAGCCTTTCTCCTTGACAATCAAAGCACCAGCTCTGGTTTTCTTCGCCTCTTCAAGATACTGGGCAGAAGCCACAAAAGAAAGCTCATCTTCTCTGGCAC
>CAZQJX010000120.1:0-7211 GCA_964592965.1 uncultured bacterium | reverse complement strand
AGACCGCTTGAGGGTCGGGGAAACCCGGCTCCCAGATAAATGACCGCCATCCCGCTTATAGCGGGAGACAGAACCCGGCTTATGGCTCGCCTGACGCTTTTATAATATTTTTGCCCCCAATTCAACAAAGCTTAAGAACGATTTCTCTTTTTTAAACTAAATTGCTCAAACCCAGCTTAATTTTTCACATTTTCAAATCTTGAGAGCTAAGCAAAATTTTCTATTATTGTGCGAGCTTTTTAAGTCATTGTAGGTCATATTAAACATAAATCCTGAGCTTTTAATATGCTTTGAACTTTGAACTTTTTTAATGCGAAGATTTTTATTCAATATAAAAATAACAAATAATTTTTAAATTTTAAATGCCAACTTGTATTGAAAAAATTAAAAAATATCTCCGCTTATCTAGCTTTTCTTTTTTGCGCTTTGTGTATTATTTTCGCTATTTTGAAAATATAAGAGACTTTAGGGTGGCTAATAAAAAATTGGAGGCGGCACCCGGACTCGAACCGGGGAATAGCGGTTTTGCAGACCGCCGCCTTACCCCTTGGCTATGCCGCCTCTTTAATGGAGCAGGAGACGGGATTCGAACCCGCGACCATCACGTTGGCAACGTGATGCTCTACCAGCTGAGCTACTCCTGCTCTTTCCAATAAAAAATTATATTGATATTTTTGTATTTGTCAAGATTTATAACGCTTTACTGACCAGCGCCTGCTATGTAAATATCGCCTTCAAAACAAGATAAAAAACAATAGTTAAAAACGCAGTTAAAGGAATTTCTAAAAGCCAATTAGAAATAACTTTTGATATCGTTCTTATCTCTAAAGTATCCACTCCTCGAGCAAGTCCCACACCAATGACAGAACCAACAAGCACTTGAGTAGTACTTACTGGCAGACCCAATCTGGAACATAAAAGAATAGTGGTGGCAGCTCCAAATTCCGCACAAAATCCTCTTGTGGGAGTTATATGGGTAATTTTTCTTCCTATTGTTTCAATCACCCTTCTTCCCCAAGTTGCCAAACCGAGCACTATGCCTACCCCGCCCAACAAAAGCATCCAAATAGGAACTACCGCCTTTACCGCATAAGTTTCCTCCCCTTTCCAGCAGGCATAAACTCCTGCCAGCGGTCCCACAGCATTGGCAACATCATTGGCTCCATGAGCAAAAGCAACATAGCAGGCAGTTGCTACCTGAAGATAGCGAAAACTACCCTCAACATAATCCAGCTCTGCTTCAAAACTGCTAAATTCCTTCTGCCTGCGCCAGCGATGAAGAAGCAAGGTATAAAAGATAGTAATAACAACACCAGCTAAAGTTGATACCTCAAGCGCTCTTCCTAAACTCCAATGGAGATGAAGATTTTTAAGTCCTTTATAAATTACCGCCAGACCTATAATCATACCAACCAAAAAAGTAAAATATGGTCCGTATCTTAATGTGTTTTGCGCTGGGGAATCTGCTGAGAATATTAATTTTTGGATAATCCTAAAAGCCACAAATGCTATAATCCCACCAGTAACTGGAGATATAATCCAAGCTAAAACTATGGAAGTTAACTTTGACCAGTGAATATAAGAAAAAGCACTAACAATTCCAAAACCAAAAACTGCTCCTACAATTGAATGGGTGGTAGAAACTGGCAGTCCAAAATATGTAGCAAGATTAAGCCAGCTTGCTGCTGCTAGAAGTGCGCTTGCCATTCCCAAAGCAAAGAGCACAGGTTGGTTAGAAAATATTGGAGCTGATGGGTCTATAATACCTTTACGAATGGTCTCTGTAACATGGGCTCCAACCAAAACTGCTCCTGCAAATTCAAAGATTCCTGCAAGAAAAATTGCCTGACGATAGGAAATTGCGCCAGAACCAACAGATGTTCCCATCGCATTAGCAACATCATTAGCACCAATATTCCACGCCATATAACCGGCAAAGACTATTGCCAGCCAAAGTATTACTGCTGAAATCATATATACTGCCTCATCAACCTCAGGACTTACCGATTATTAAGCGGAGCTGTTTACCTACCTTCTCAACATTGTTAGCGATTTGACCGAGTTTGCGGTTAATCTTGTCATACATCATTATGGTGATGGGGTCTAGCTGGCTTTCTAGGGAAAAGAATTTTTCTGCCACTCTTCGCTCCAATTTATCAGCTTCCCATTCCTGCTCGGAAATTTCCTGACTGATTTTAAGCACTTTTTCCGCCTCTTTGCCAGTAAAGGCGCTCTCCGCAATAAGATTGAGCTCGCTGGCTGCACTTAAAAGGTTCTCACTCATCTCAATGATTTTGTTGATATAATTTAAAAACGGCTCCTTCATCTCAGGATGAAGAGGGGTCTTGCGAATACGCAAAAGCACAGCAAAATCCTCACAAGTATCCGCAACATCGTCCTGCTGGCTTAAATAATTGCTAATCAACTCACGGTTCACACTTAAAAAGTAATGGCTGAAGAGAAACTGGCGAATCTCGTTTTTAATCTGGTCCGCTTCATATTCGGTTTGGCTCATTTTGTGATGGAGCTCATTAATCCGTTCTTGGTCTCCCTCTGCCCAAGCTTCTGCCAGCTCCCTTAAAAGCTTTACACACTCGTGCACTTTTTTTGTATGCTCAACAACTTTAGTAAACGGATTTTTACCTAATAGCTGGGATAAAATGCTCATCTAGCCCTTCTCCTTCTTCAATTAATAGCTTAAAATTTTGCTAAATTATAAGCATATAAAATAAGTTGTCAAGCTATAAAGCAATCCTCAAAATAGGCTAATCTGTCAAATTACCAGCGCATGAATTCCTTGCAAAGCAAATAGATGAGTGATATATTAGTCAAAAGGGGCAAGGGCTGAAAATGCAAGACCGCAAACTCGGACAGCTTTTATTACAAGAAGGTCTGGTCTCTGAGTCTGATTTAAATCGGGCGCTGGCTGAGCAAAAAGCCAGCAACAAGCGACTCGGAGAAATACTTTTGGAAATGGGATTAATTGATGAAATCACTCTCCTGCGAGTACTTGCCCGCCAGCACCGAACACAATATCTGACCACAAAAAAGCTCAGCCAGATCAATATTCCCGAGGCAATTCTAAAACTCGTTCCTGAAAACATCTGTGAAAAATACGAGCTCTTTCCTGTGCAATATAAAAAAGGAGAAAAAACCTTAGTTGTGGCAATGAGCGACCCCAATAATGTTGAGGCGCTTGATGAGGTAAGATTTGTCTCAGGCATAAACAATGTAAAGCCTCTGGTTGCTCTTTCCAGTGCTATTCAATCAGCTATCCGCAGGTGGTATAAAGGTGACCGCTCTGCTTTTGGGGTAGAACTTGAGCTGGAAGGAGTTAGCGCCTCGGATTTCTTTCCTGGACAGGAGCCAATGATAGAGCTGGAACCTGAAAGAGAAGGCAAAGAGCCAGAAATTGAAATCACCCCAGCAGAGCCAGAGGTAGTGGATTTTCAAAAGCTGGTAACAGAAGAGACAGGAGCAGAAAGAGATTCAGATATTTTTCTCGGAGCAAAACCTCCTCCTAAAAAAAGCGAGCCTGCCATTATCATTGAAGAGGTAGAGGAGCCTGCTCAAGCTCCTTCAGAGACCATTAAGCTTGAACCTGTAGAAGAGGCGAAAGAAGAAGCCAAGCCCAAAGCAGATGAGCGGAAAAAGGCGCTTGAGAAATTCAGGCGCAAAATCCTTGTGGTTGAGCGCCACGACCAGATAAGAAAGTTTATAATCAAATTGTTTACCAGTGAAGGTCATCAGGTTAGAGGATTTAAGAGCCTAAAAGAAGCCTTTGAAATCTTAAAACAAGAGCCTTTTGATTTTCTTGTGGTTAAGGAGCGGTATTTAGAGGAGTCAAGCGCAGAGTTTGAGGAGCGCTTTCATAAGGATTTTCCTCGCACTGAATTGTGCATAATTAAAGACTATGGCTCAGCGGTTATTGGCGAGACAAGAAGCTATCAACGCCTTACCAGTAGTTTTTTAGAGACGCTTGATGTGCTTTTGGGCTTGCTTGAGCTTGAAGGCGGTGGTGTGCAGGGTCATTCGCATAATGTTGCCAAATACAGTCGGCTTATAGCTAATAAGCTTGAACTTGCTCCCAAAGAAGTAGATGCCATTACTCTAGCTGGCTATGTGCACGATTTGGGGAAAAAAGGAATCAAGCCATATTCCATTCTTGATATTGATGCCACTGTTGATGCATCTGAGGTGATGGAGCAGGCGGAAATTCCCCTTAAGCTACTCGGCGCTGCCAAATTCCCCTTTGATATTGAAACCATCATCAGGCATCAATATGAGCGATGGGATGGAAGAGGAATTCCTGATGGGCTGAAAGAAGAGCAAATACCTGTTGGCTCAAGAATCCTTGCTCTGGTAGATGCTTATGAAGACCTTACCAATCCCGGCTTAAATCCAGAGCCCCTAGAGCCCGGCGACGCTTTAGAGAGGCTTAATCGTCAGGCAGGTAAGATTTTTGACCCAGAAATTGTTGAGCTGTTTATGACAGTTGTGCGTGATGATATTTATCTCAAAAAGGTTGAGGTTGCTCAGGATAAAATCCTTATCGCTGATACAGAATTTGACCTTACTACTCTCCTTGAGCTCCGCTTAGTCAAAGAAGGATTTGGAGTGGTTATTGCCAGAAGTGGAGAAGAAGCGCTTGAGCGTGCCAAAAAGGAAAAGCCCAGCCTGATTATCACTGAAGTTAACCTTCCGGGAATAGATGGTTTGGAATTTATCTCCGAGCTGAAAAAAGATGAAGAGACCAAATCCATTCCATTTGTTTTTCTTTCCCGTCGGGATGATTCTCAAATTGTCACAAAGGCGCTTGAGCTCGGCGCTGAAGATTATATCACTAAGCCGGTAAAGGTAGATGTATTTTGTGCCAAAATCAAAACTATGCTTGCCAGACTTAAAGAGGAAAAGAAGGTGGAGACCGCACAGCCTGTGGGCGTTACCGGCTCGCTCAGTGAGATGAGTCTTCCTGATATTATCCAGATTCTCGGTGCAGGCAGGAAAACCGCAAAAATCACTCTGGAGAACAATGGCAAAAAAGCATACATTTATCTTGAAGACGGAAGGGTTGTTAATGCTGAAATAGATGACCTTAAAGGCGAAGAAGCTTTTTATAAAATCCTCTGGTGGAATGAAGGCACCTTTACCATTGACCCGAATGTAGAGATAAAAGAACGGCTCATCAATATGAGCAATGATTCGCTTATGCTGGAAGGCTTTAGAAGAATGGATGAGGAGCTTAAAGAGCGGGGAGAAATTGATGAAGACCTTTCTCTTGACGGTGGAGATTTTATTTAAAGAAAGGGGGTGATTGAAACAGTACCGTTTGACATAATTTTTAGTTTTATCATTGGTGTTGGGCTGGCTTGGTTTTTTAAAGACCAGTTAAAAAAGCCAGAGGTGGGAGCTTTTAGTCCTTATTTTGCGCTTGGGCTTATATTTGAATGCTTTTTTTATCTTCCTTTGGGAATTTATCTTTATTATTTCTATCCTGCTTGGAGCTGGATGTATTTTTTTGACCCATCTGGTCTTTCACCTTTGAACCTTGCGGTATTGGGAATTTTAATGGTGGGATGTTATGTAATCAGCTATGCTATTGGCTTTCAGCTCGCACGGCTGTTGATTAAAAGCGGGCGAATGGGAGCGCTGAAAGTTATCTTTGGCATATCTGTTGCGGTTCTTTTTATCTTCTGCCTTGCCACTTTAAATCGGCTTCTTTTTGTTGGCGATTATAAAAGCTGGAGAGATGGCTTAGCAGTGGTTTTATTCCGGCATCGGTTAGGATTGATTAATACCATAATGGCTCTTTGCGGGTTTGGAGCACTGTTTTGGCTTTTGAATAAAATGAGGAAATTTCAGAGCCTGGCTTAATTTAGCCTGTTCCTTGTTGCGAGCGGTTTGACCTCTGCTTTTTCAATGGCAAGGGGATTTGCACTCCCAGCTCGGTAATCCAGCCTGAAAGGTTTATTCCTTGATCCTCTCCGGGCACGCTTCTGAAATTTATCTGGAAATAAGGATGAACATAAGCAAGAGAAAATTCTACCCCGGCTCCTGCCATATATCCTAGTTCAAAATCATCAACGGAGTTTTGATGCTTAAGGTCTCGCTCTATCGCATAGGTAAGGGAGATGCCAAAAGTTAAATAAGGGATTAAATGCTTAATACCCCTAAGATAATAAGCCAACCCACCCCAAAGTCCGTAGCCTTCTACCATAAATTTATCGCCCATATAGGTTCTTTGAGCATTGAAATAATTAAGGTCAAGCAAAAACCCAAAGCCTTGCTTTTGCCAAAAATGAGCACTAATGCCAACCATCGGGCTTGAGCCATAAAATTCTCGGTAAACTTCCTCGGTGGGGTCAAAATATTTTATGCTCGCACCGAGCTCATACTCCCAGCTCCAAGCTATAAGCGAATAGCTGGCAAAAATCACCAAAATTAAAATTTTAATTGCCTGCCTCATTTGACCAAAAATTCATCCATTATTTCACCATCTATTGAGATACAAACTCCTTTTAGCCCCTCATTGGTTTCAGCCAGAAAAATAAAGTGATAAAAGCTCCTTTCATCATCTACTAAAGGAGCTCCTCCCCCACCGCTGATGATATAAACAACTCTGTCTATCTCTCTTCGGTCATAAATATGCTCATGGGCAGCAAAAACTATATCCACATCTTCTTTAACAAAGAGATTATGTAACCTGTCCCGCAGATAAGGATACTCATCAAGCGATGAGCCCTTATGATTTGATTGCGGAAAAAGCGGTCGGTGAAGAAAAGCCAGCCTATACCTAAATCGGGCGCCCTCATTCTCAAGCAGATTCTCAAGCCAGCTGAATTGCTCCCCATCTATTTTCCCGAGCTCTCCTGCCAGCTCGCTGTCCAAAAAAATCAAGAGCAAATCCCCTATTTCCAAATAGTAATAAAGCTCATTAGCTGGTGGTGGAAACTGATGCTTATATATCTCCTGACTCGCCTCATCATCAACATCGTGATTCCCCACCACAGGATAAAAAGGAAAGTGGCTGGTCAAAGGCTCTGCCAGCTCGTGAAAGTGATACCATTCAATACCACTGCCCGGATGGTCTATCATATCGCCCAAATGTATAACCAAATCAGGCTGAGGCTTCATATTAACTATCTCCTTTTGCAATGTCTCAAAAACAAAATCACCTCGTCGGGAATCACCTAAAATCGCAATCCGAACAT
>CAZQJX010000119.1:0-7333 GCA_964592965.1 uncultured bacterium | reverse complement strand
TTATCTCGGTATCACTGGCAGGATGATATGTGAAGGATATTTGCGGTTATGATAAATGACTTGATGAGCAATTTTAATGCAATCCGGTCGCTCACCCGCGCAGTTTGTGTTTCTATCATACTGCGGGAAGTTGCTGGAAGAAATCTCCACACCAATGCGATGACCGGGCTTAAAAAGATTTGATGTCGCCCACATATCTATCTCATAGCGATAGACCTTTCCCGGCTCTATGGGAGATGGGTTCATATATCCATTGCGGTAGCGGGCACGAATAATGCCATCACAAAGATTCTGCACATATCCGCTCGGATAGACATCAACCAGTTTAGCAGTAAAATCAGTGTCTCGGGCAGAGCTTTTAGCATAAAGAATCATTCTTATTGGACCGGTTATTTCAACAGGCTCAGTAAGCGGTTCGGTCATATAAACGAGCACATCTTCTCGTTTTTCTATCTCTGCCTGATTAAATGCGCCCGGTTTCCATTGTTTGTAGCCGAGGAAGTTCCCGCCTTTGGTTGGAACTGGATTTTCCGGGTCGTAATTATACTGGTCAAAGGGCTCATCTTCAGGTGGAGTGGTACTCAGCCAGCCATCGCCTTTTTTGCTGTTGGCATTGCCCCTGCTGTGAAGATAAAAGTTTGTCCATTGGGTTCGGGCAAGTGGCCACTCATATTCATCACGCCATTTATTTTCACCCATTATAAAGATTTTAAGTGGAGGTTTTTTATCTTCACCATTATTAATCCCTTTTAGCCAGTAATCATAAAAGCTTAATAGCTCTTTTGTATAAAACTTCATTCCAGCAAATGGTCCTTGATGAAAGCGTGGATTTGGTGGCAGTCCCGGTGCGCCGTGCACCCAGGGTCCGATAATCATTCTAGTTTTTCTGGCATTGCCAATCCCTTCTGAGCGGATACGAACAAAATCTTCCAGCATAGGTCCTGTTGCTTGGTCATACCAGCCAGCAATTAGAAGCCCGACAGCGCTCACTTGTGAATAATCCTTATCAAAGTTGAGGGCAGGAAGCGGATAAATATCACCGGGATGGGTGAGAAATTTAATGGCGCCGTGCTCAGCTTCTTTTTTGGTTCTTTCTGGGTCTGAAAGAATGGCATCAATATCAATAGACTGGGCAGGACGAATGGGCTGATTGTAATAACCGCCTTTTAAGAGGTTAATTTTGATTCGCTTGTTAATCCCCTGCTTTTCATACCATTTATTTTGCATATTTGTGTTCCAAGGAATCATCTGAACATAGGTAAGTGCACCGCCTCGAAAAACGAATTGAAAGATATTACCTGTGCCAAACACCGGATTCATTGCGGTTAAAATTTTATTATCAGGAGCCATTGCCCACTGGGTATAGGCAAAATAGCTCACTCCCCAGCTTCCCAGCTTGCCATTAAACCAAGGCTGGCGAGCTATCCATTCGCAGGTATGTTTGCCATCTTCTCTTTCAAAGATAAGAGGGAAATAAACCCCTTCTGAATCATAAGTTCCTCTTGTATCCTGCACCACAAAAATATATCCCTGACTGACAAATAACTTTGCGAGTGAAGAAAACATCGCGCTGTCCGAGCCGTAGGGAAGTCGGCAGAGAATAGCCGGATACTTGCCGGGAGATTTTGGACGGTAAACATCTGTTGCCAGTCTCACTCCGTCAGGCATCTCAACCATTATGTTGCGTTCTACTAAAACTGGCTCTTTGTTTTTTGGGGCGACTTCTAAGCTGAGAAATAAAAATTTTGTGCAGGAGCTGAGCAAAAGTACTAGAACCGCAAAGGTAAAAACAGCAAATCCCTTTTTCATTTTGTCCTCCTTGAAAGATTTATTTTTTGCTTATATTACTTTTTGAATTTTGTCAAGAAAACAAAAAATGCGGAGCTTGATGAAATTAAAATTTTAAGCCATCATCATACCTACAATGGCAGATAAAACTATGAAGATTCCCACTATTGCTATTGTGGGCAGACCCAATGTTGGCAAAAGCACTCTTTTTAATCGTCTTGCCCGCAAGAGAATAGCTATTGTTGATGACATTCCCGGCGTTACCAGAGACAGGCTTTATGCGCGAATGGAATGGCAGGGAAAGATTTATAATCTCATTGACACAGGCGGTTGGATTCCTGAAGGAAAGGGCGAGCTTTTTGAGGAGCTTGCCGAGCAGTTAGAAATCGCAGTTCAGGAAGCAGATGTGATTATCTTTTTGCTTGACGCAAAAGAAGGGCTTGTTGAAGGCGATAAAATGATTGCTGACCGGCTCCGTTTAATCAAAAAGCCTGTTTTTTATGTTGTCAACAAAATTGATAACAAACAGCAGGAAAAATTTGCTTTAGAGTTTTATCAATTAGGTGTGGATAAGCTTTATTTAATTTCTGCCACGCATAATCGCGGGATTAGTGAATTAATGGAAGCAATAGCGCAGGCAGTCCCCGGTGTAGATGAAGAGGAGCTGGAAAAAGCTGAAGAGCTGGATGTGCCTAGAATAGCAGTAATTGGCAGACCCAATGTTGGTAAATCAAGCTTAATTAATCGCCTTCTTGGAGAAGAAAGGCTTTTGGTCACAAGCGAGCCGGGCACAACCAGAGATGCTGTTGATACTGAGATTATTCATCAAGGCAGAAGATACATTTTTATTGATACTGCGGGGATAAGGCGCAAAAGCAGAATTGACCAGAAGCTGGAAAGAATCAGCGTGCTTCGTGCTGTCAAAGCCATAGAAAGAGCAGATATCGTGCTTTTGATGATAGATGCCATAGAAGGTCCAACTGACCAAGATGCCAAACTGGCAGGACTGTTTCTCAGACGAGCAAGGGCAGGGATTGTTCTCGTGAATAAATGGGACTTGGTAAAAAAGCCAGATATTGCCCTTAAGCAGGTGGAAGAAGCAGTTAAATTCAGGCTGTGGCATATTGCCTTTGCGCCTGTTCTTCCTATTTCTGCTAAAACTGGTTTCGGTCTAGATGCAATTTTTCCCACCATTGATAAAGTCTGGGAGCAGTTTAGAAGGAGAGTTCCTACTGGTGAACTAAACCGCAAGCTTCAGCGTATTTTAAAACAGACACAGCTTCCCCATTATCGTGGAAAGCCTTTAAAGGTTTATTATGCCACACAGGCAGAGACCGCACCGCCTACTTTTATTTTCTTTGTCAACTATCCGCAGGCAGTAAAAGAGCCATTTAAAAGATTCCTGCATAATCGCTTGAGCAAAGAGTTTAATTTTTTTGGAACACCACTAGTGCTAGGGTTCAGAGAGCGGGGCAAAAAATCCCGTTGAGGGATTATTCAAAAAGACTTAAAATTTGGGAAAAAGTCTCTCTTTTTGCTCTTCCCCTGAGAATTTCAAGACCAAATCCCAAAAGAACCGATTTACAAGCAGGATTATAGATTCCCACGATATTTCCTGCTTCATCTCTAAATAGCACTTTTGCATTTGAAAGAGGCTCAAAATAAAGACTTGGATTTAGGCTAGGGTAGTAAAACAAGCGAACAGGCAATCTTCTTTTATCTCTCTCAATAATCAGCCCACCAATTGCTCCTTTTTTCGGTGATGATTTTAACCCGAGCTTTTTAAAAAGCTCATTTTGAGAGCCAAGCCCACAGGAGATAAAGATTAAATTTTTTCTTTGCTCAAAAATTTTTATAAGCAAATCCTTTCGTTTTTTATCCAGAGCAGGTGCTCCACTGTAGCCTTTTATACCAGTAAACCAGATGATGGTTGAGAAATGTTCAATGACCTTTGCATCATTCAGCACAGAATTTATGTCCAAAGCGATGAAAGTTTTGCCCAAAGATGTAAGAGCTGATTGGTAGAACTTTTTTAAGCCGAGATTGTCATCATCAGCTATTAAGAGAATAGAAGGCACGCCAACAACAATTTTTATTTTCTGTTCAGCCAGCTGATTTTTCGGCTTGGAGATAAGCTGGATAGAAACTTTTATTCTTTTTGCTCCAATAAGCTCGGCTGGTGTGTGGAGCAAAAATCCCTGTTCGGGTTGAATTTTTCTGCCTGGCTTTAAAGGCTGTTTAAGCACTATTTCTTTTTTCAAAACATCAAGCTCAGGTGCGGAAATTTTCATCCATATTTTGCGGGCTTTTGCTCCTTGATTAGAGATGATGGGAATAAGCTGGAATTTTTCGTCAGGCTCCAATAGATTATTTTTGTTTTCATCTATCAGCTTAAAATCAATGAGCCGAAGATGAGGGAAAAATGGGTCTGGAGCAAGAGGTTTATTTAACTTAACTTTAAAACAGACAAAATCATTTTTGCGAAGTTTGATTCTGCTGATTCTAATTCCGCTCAGCTCGCCATTCCAAAGCCTTGAATGTGCACCAGCAAGATAGTTTTTTCCTTTACCTGTGCGGTCATTAAAATGAACCGCAAAGCCTTTGATAGGAAAAAAATCTTTATCATTGCCAAGATTAATCTTTCGCTCAAGCTCGTTTTTGCCATCTGCCTGTTCAACTGAAACCAAATAATGATGATAGGGACAAAAACCAATGCATTCCCTGTTGTTAGCAGTGAGAATATTTTCATCAATATGATAAATTACCAATCCCCTGCCAAATAGGTTTTTATCTGCGCCCAGTTTCTGCCGATTTTCTAAAAGAAAATATTCTCCAGAATGTCTGGTAGGAATTTTGTAAATTGAAGAATTAAGTTCGCAAGGAGCAAGACAGATTTTTTGTGAGGTGGTAATTTCCTTAACCTGCGTCCAGCCGAGATATGCTCTTGACCAAGCACAGGGATAGTTCGCTTCTCCTCGTGAATAGACGCCAGCGCTCATTAAGCCGAATTTACCAATACCAGCTGAGGAGCGGTCTTGGTCATAAAGGTCCGGCAAGCCCAGAAGATGACCAAGCTCATGGCATAGATAAGGCACCAAGTTAATCTTTTCATTTTTGCCCTGTTCGCTTACGAGAGCGTATCGGTCAATTTTCACTCCATCAGCAAAAAACGGCTCTGTTCCTTGCATTGAAAAATACCCCACCCAAGGCCAGAGCCGATTGCGCCTTGCGCCAATGTTTCCGCCTTCCCCGGCAAAAATAATCACCAAGCCATCTACAGCGCCATCGCGGTTGTTATCAAATTGGGAAAAATCTATTCCTTTTTCCTTGCCCGCGTTCAATGCCTCTACTACCAGCCCAGCGCTGTTTTTTGGAAAAGAAAAAGCATTTTGACCAAAGCTATTGTTGGCATAATAAGCCTGTGGATGCGATGCGCACAGCCATCCATAAACTTCTCCTTCAATTATGAATTTGCCAGCAGAAACTTCTTCAAAATATCTTCGGGCACTTTTTTCAAAAGATGGGCTGAAAATGAGTTTTCTTACTTCTTCAATTGATGCTTTGTGTGGTTGGTCAGGAAACTCTATCAAAAGCACAAGGATTTTTACCTTGCCTTGTGAAGGAAGAAAATCATCGCCAATTCTCTTACCAACCACAAAGCTCAAAAGCAGGCTGAGCAAAATGGATAAAACGAGCTTTGCAAGCTTACTGCTCATAATCAACCCTCAGAATGTAGGTTTTGCTTTGTGGGATTGCGAAGATTTTTGTCAAGCTTATATGAGCAATTTTTAAGTAAGGTAAATAAAAGATGCTTAAAAGAGCAAATTTTAGGAGACGAAATTTTTTTAAACTCTTTGCCAGCGCATTCATTCTGCAAAAAATCGTTCCAATGATTATAAAAAGATAGATTCTGCTGTTTATCATTAGGGCATAAAAAATCCAGATGAATAAAAAGGTAGCGCAAACAAAGATATGTGCGGGTTTAGGTCTGAGATTTTTCATTCATTCTTTCCGCAACAATCTGGAGGTCTTTATCACCCCGACCGCTTAAATTAATGATTATAACGGCATCTTTTGGCATTTTCTTTGCCAACTCAACACCATAATAAACTGCGTGCGCACTTTCAAGAGCTGGTATTATTCCTTCGTAATGGCAGAGAAGATGAAATCCTTCTAGCGCCTGCTCATCATTTACTGCCACATATTTAGCCCTACCGGTTTTTTTCAGCCAGCTGTGCTCAGGACCCACTCCCGGATAATCAAGCCCAGGAGCAATAGAATGAGCGATTTTTATCTGCCCCCTTTCGTCCTGAAGCACATAACTTTTTGCTCCGTGAAGCACGCCCACACTCCCTGCGCAAAGGCTGGCAGAGTGCTTGCCACTATCAATTCCTTCTCCTGCAGCTTCCACTCCTATCAGCTCAACTTCCTTGTTTTCAAGAAAAGGATAAAAAAGTCCAATGGCATTTGAGCCACCACCCACGCAGGCAACCAGAACATCAGGTAGTTTATCTTCTTTTTCTAAGATTTGCTTTTTGGTCTCCTCGCCGATGATTTTTTGGAAGTTGCGGACAATTTTGGGATAAGGATGAGGTCCTGCTACTGAGCCGATCAGGTAATAAGTTGTGCGGATGTTTGTAATCCAGTCTCTGAGCGCCTCATTAAGCGCATCCTTTAAAGTTTTACTTCCGCTTGCTACAGGTGTGACCTTTGCTCCCAAAAGTTTCATACGAAAAACATTATGGCTTTGGCGTCTGACATCTTCCTCTCCCATAAAAATCTCGCATTCCAAGCCCAGCCAAGCGCAGACAGTGGCAGTTGCAACTCCATGCTGACCAGCTCCTGTCTCAGCAATAACTCTTGGCTTGTTCATTCGTCTGGCTAAAAGAGCCTGACCAACAGTGTTGTTGATTTTATGTGCGCCTGTGTGGCAAAGGTCTTCTCGCTTAAGATAAATTTTTGCTCCACCAAGCTCAGCGCTCAGTCGCTCGCAGAAATAAAGAGGAGTTGGTCTTCCCACATAATCCCGCAAATAATGATTAAGCTCTTTTTGGAAATCTGGGTCAGGAAAATAGCGTTCAAAAGCTTCTTCCAGCTCAAAAAGAGCTGGCATAAGGGTTTCTGCAACAAATCGTCCGCCAAATTCCTCAAATTTACCGCTTTTATCTGGTAGCATTTTTCACCGCCTCAAAAAATTTTTTAAGCTTTTTTGGGTCCTTGATTCCCGGAGCACTTTCAACCCCGCTGGCAACATCCACAGCCCAAGGCTCAACCTCCCTGATTGCTTTTTCAATATTATCTGGATTTAGTCCGCCTGCAAGGATGATTTTTCCTGCTTGCTCTTTTGCTTTTTTTGCCAGTAGCCAGTCTGGGCTTTTGCCGCTTCCGCCGTATTTCTCGGTTTTACTATCTACTAGCCAAAGAACATTCTCATAATGAGCAATAAGCTCAAGGTCTTTTTGCTGGGAAAGCCTAAGCGCCTTGATTATTTTTCCGCCCAGTTTTTTGCAAAACTCTGGGCTTTCATCTCCGTGAAGCTGAACCC
>CAZQJX010000118.1:0-7393 GCA_964592965.1 uncultured bacterium | reverse complement strand
TGGAGAGCTGGCTGGCGTGGATAATATCGCTTCTTTCTTCAATAAGGCACTTTTAACTAGCTGACTTTGCAGGGGCTTGAGCAGAAAAGTTCGGGCAAAGCTCTTTAGCTTAAATGCTTTCAAACCGCTTTTTAAGCAAAAATACTGTTCTAGCTTTCTGATTTATAAACCTCCGCTTCTGCCTGTTCAGCCAGCTCAATTTTGTGTCTGGGCTTGAGAGCCTCCTTCCAAAAAGGATAAAAGCAAAAAATACCAATCAAAATTCTTCCCACCAAAAACCCAGCCTGAAAAAGCAAGCTGTAGGCATTTACAGTCTCTATATTGGGAGCATAGGGAAGAAAGAGAAGGGCAACCGCATTGGGCGCACCAAACCCAGCCACAGCAACTGGCATAAAGGTTGTCATTGTAATGAAAACAACAGCTAAAATCACCATTGGCAGTGGCGGATGAATCCCAATTGCTCGCAGAGCCAGCCAGTGCCCAAGCACCTGAAAAAATGGCCAGAGCGCCCGCAAACCAACCAGAGATGGTATGAGCCTAGGCGGAAGAACACGAAGCGCATAAGCTATCTGCGAGCGATACAATCTTGGAAAATATCTTTCCGCTCCTTTGAGCGGAAAAAGCCAAATAGCAAGAATCAATCCCAAGCAGAAAAGAGAGAAAATGATATGAAACCAGCGGGAAATAGTGGGCATAACCACAATGGCAAAAGCCAGCTGGGGAATAATAACAAACAGGTCAGAAAATCCTAAAACCGCATTGGTGCTGAGCATAGGAAGTCCACGAATGCGCTTTTTCTCCATCATATAAATCAGAGTAGCGAGCATAGCTAAAGGTGGAAAAATCACCATCATAAAAATAGAAAAGCCACGAATTTTAAGAACTTCTGAGTATTTAATCTTAATTAAAATGCGATTCCAAAGGTAATAATTGAAAAGGGTATCTGTGAAATAAAATCCCAGTGTGTAGGTTGCCACGCCAGCAATAAAAAGTTCTACCCGAGTTCTCTCCAGCGCCTTTAAAACCAATCTCCAGTCCTGACCACGAAGGACAAAGTAAAGAATAATGCCAGCAATAGGAAAGGGGAAAAACCGTGATATTCTTCTCAGCGGTGAGCTTTTAGGAAGTCCAGCAAATAGCGAGCTTTTATTTTCTTCCATCTTGTCTATTTTGCAGAAGCTGGCTTAAGCAGTCAATTTCCTAAAGAAAAACTTTCCCTGAAAATCTTTATCTGGTATAAATTTTAAAAACTAAAAAGGAGGAAAGGGAAATGGAAAAAGTCCGAGCCTATCTATTACTCTTTATTGCTTTGATTCTTCTTGCCAGCGGTTGTGTGCTAGGCATACGCAAGCCCAAAGTTGTGGTGCGAGAGCCGAAAAAGCCCGGAGAGAGCAAAATCGTCTATGAGGTTCCGCCACCACCTAAAATTCATCTCGGAATGGTTAAAGGTGCAACTGCTTTTAAGATGTTAATTCCCAGAGTAATAAAAATTTGTGATGGAGTATATTTGGCAGAGGGATTTGCCCTCGCTAATGTCGCTATGGTGATAACTGATGAAGGAGTGGTGATTATTGATACAACAGAAAGCCCTGAATCAGCAAAGGAGATTTTAAAGAAATTCAGAAAAATAACTGCTAAGCCCATCAAGTATCTAATCTACACGCACGGACACGGCGACCATACCCAAGGCTCAAAAGTATTTTATCAGCCGGGAATGAAGGTCATTGCTACTAAAGAGTTTCTTGACTTTGTTAATTTTGAAACCAGACTCACAGGTCCTTGGACCCGGTGGTCAAGAAAGGTTCAGTCCGCACGAGCAGCACCAGAATACTCAAGGATTAAACTACCTGTAAGAAATATCGTGCGTGCGGATGTTGGCACCCCGGAGATAGTTATGCCTAACATTACCTTTGAAGGTGAGTATAAATTTGAACTGGGCGGAGAGGTTTTTGAGCTATATCATGCTCCCGGCGAGACTCCAGATATGCTTTTTATCTGGCTTCCCAAAAAGCGGGTGCTTTTCTGCGGTGATGATTATTATGGTGTGTTTCCCAATCTCTCCTCGCCTATGCTTGCGCCAAGACCTGTTCGGGAATGGATTCATTCTCTTGACCGAATGATAGCCCTAAAGCCTGCCTACCTTGTGCCCGGTCATACAGACCCAATAATTGGCGAGGAGAAAATTCAAGAGGTGCTTACTAACTACCGAGATGCCATCAAAGCGGTTTATGAGCAAACCATTAACTGCATAAATAAAGGCATAAGTGTTGATGAAGCAGTAAGACTGGTAAAACTTCCCGCACATCTGGCAAAACTTCCTTATCTGCAGGAGTTTTACGGAAGAATAGACTGGTCGGTTCGGGGCATATATCAGGGCACGATTGGCTGGTATGATGGAGATGGTTCTAAGCTCTGCCCGCTTCCGCCTTCTTATCTGGCACGGGAGCTTGTCAATCTGGCAGGCGGTGCAGATAAAATCTTAAAACGCGCAATTGAGCTTCAAAAGCAAGGGGAGTATCAGCTTTCATCAGAGCTTTGCGATGTGGTGATTCGGGCAAACCCAGATGACAAAATGGCGCACCTGATTAAAGCTGTAAATATGGAACATTTGGCTGTGGCATCAAAAAGCTTAAACCAGTTCGGATTTTACTTCTCTGCATCACAAATGGAGTTTAAAAAAGCAGGCTATAAAGAAAAATAACTTTATGTCCATTTAAAGCTGTATTTGATTACCAGCCAGAGAAGATAAGGAAGCTGTTTTTTGTTGGGAAATAGTTTTAATATGCGCCAGAGTCGCCAAGGGTTCAGGTAGAACTTTATATATGTCAAGCGGGCAAGTCGCTGAAGTTGTTTTGGGCTGAGCTCGCTGAGGGTAGTTTCTGGGAAAAAATAGGTGTATCTATCAACATCTGCGCTCAGTTTATATCCCAAATCAAGAGCCTGCTGGTAAAGCTCTGTTCCCGGAAATGGTGTGACGAACCAGATGTTAAAAGAATGAAGCTTGCTTTTAAGCGCAAAATCCAGGGTCTTTTTGATTTCTTCTTTTTTCTCTCCGGGAAAGCCAATCATAAAAAATCCATCAACCAAAATGTCTCTTTTATCTGTCTCTTCAATAGCTTTTTTAACTTTATCCAGCTTTAAATTTTTCTTGATGAACTTCTGAAGCCTTTCGCTAGCTGTCTCAACCGCATAGGTTATACGATAGGTGCCAACTGCTTTGAGCAGGTCAAGAAGCTCCTCATCTACCATATCCCCACGAATGCCGTTGGGAAAATTAATGCTAAACCGAAGCTCCCGCTCAAGCATCAATCTGCAAATTTGTTTTGCACGGGGAAGGATGTTATTAAAGCAGTCATCAATAATGCAAAGCTCTTTAATGCCATAACGGTTTTTTAAAATTTCCATTTCCTGAACCACATTCTCAGGGCTTCGGGCACGAAAGCCCACACCAAAAATCCGATGGCAATAGGTGCATTTAAAGGTGCAACCCCTGCTGGTCATCACTTGCATATATTCTTTATGAACATAGGTGGTGCCAAATCTGGGCAGGTCAAAATATTTTTCCAGCTTGATTAAATCCCAAGCAGGGAAAGGAAGAGAATCTAGGTCTTTGATAAAAGGACGGGGAGAGTTGTGCTGAACTTTTCCATTTTTTCTAAAGCTTAATCCCAGAATTTCTCCCAACTCGCCTTCACCATAAAAAAGGTAGCGAACAAGCTCATAAAGAGTCTCCTCGCCTTCTCCCCGCACAACAAAATCTATGTTTTTATCCTGAAAGCAAAAATCTGGTGCGGTGGTAGCATAGGGACCGCCCACGACTATGGGTAGGTTAGGAAAGTTTTTTTTTGCCAGCTCTGTAAATCTATGCAAGCTGATGGCTTCAAAATTCATTGCGCTTACGCCAACAAGGTCTGGCTGGAACTTTCCCACCCTTTGAATCAGCCCTTTTAAATCCAGCCCTTCAGGAATCATATCCACTATTTCCAGCTCCAGCTCTGGAAGGCGCTGGCGAAGATAGCTGGCAAGATACATAAGCCCGAGTGGCTGACCGAACTTCTGCCTCGGCGTGCGAAGACCTATTTTTATCAGCTGGATTCTAGGCATCTCAACCCCTCTTGAACCAAGAGAAGAGCTTTTTTAAAAGTCCTTCTTTTTCTTCCTTTTTCGGTGAGGCGGAAGCTGGCGGAGAAGGCTTTTGAATAGCTGGTTTTTGAGTAGCCTGCGGTTGAGTAGGCTTGGGCTGAGAAGCCTGCACCTGCTCCTTTTTCTTGGCTTCGCCTTCAGGTTGAGAAGGAACTTTGAGTTTTCTCTCTCGGATGACTGTTCTGGTAATAACCTTTTCTTCCTGCTTGGTGCTGACAGGCTTTTTCGGCTCAACCAGCTTTTGGTGGTAAATTTTAGTTTGAGAACTTTCCACTTTAATGGTTGACTTTTGCTCTGCTCCTGTATCCGGGTCAATGGCGCTCAAAGACAAAACCCCCTCTGGGCTAATGGTAAAAGTAACCTCTACCCTGCTTTTTCCTTTAGGAGCAGGCTTTAAGCCAGTGAATTTAAAATCTCCTATGGGCACGCATTCGCTCGCTTTGGAGCTATCTCCCTGAAGAATAGTCAAGTGAAGCGAGGTTTGATTATCTTTGCTGGTGGTAAAAATCTTTTTCTTTTGATTGGGCACAGGAGAGTTGCGCTCAAAGATAGTTAAAACTCTGTCTCCACCCAGCTTAATGCCAATGTTAATGGGAAGCACATCTAAAAGCATAATCTCTTGGCTCTTACTGCCTGCAAGGCTATCTGCAAGGATAGCTGCACCGAGCGCAACCGCCTCATCAGGATGAATAGCTTTGCTCGGCTGTTTTTTGAAAAACTCTGCTACCTTGCGTGCTACCAAAGGCACCCTTGAGGAGCCACCGACAAGAAGCACAGCATCTATATCTTCAACTCTTAGCTTGCAGTCATCAAGCACCTTTTCACAGCTTTTTAGCGTGGAATCAACCAAGTCTTCAATTAACTGTTCAAACTCCTCTCTCTTGATGGTAAGGTCTATGTTAATAGGTCCGTCGTCTCCCATTGTGATATAAGGTATGTGAATTCTTGCCTGAGGCATAGAGCTCAGCTCTATTTTTGCCAGCTCGCAGGCATCTTGCACACGCTGATGAGCTATCGGGTCTTTGGAAAGGTCTATGCCATATTGCTTTTCAAAATGATAAAACACCCATTCCACCAAGCGATTATCAAAATCCACTCCGCCGAGAAAGGTATCACCACCAGTGGCTTTTACTTCAAATATATTGTTCCTCACTTCCAAGATGGAAATATCAAAGGTTCCACCGCCAAGGTCATAAACCGCAATGGTCTGATTAAGCCCTTTGCCAAAGCCATAAGCAATGGCAGCTGCGGTTGGCTCATTGATAATCCTGAGCACCTCCAGTTCTGCCAGCTCTCCTGCTTTTTTTACCGCTTGACGCTGACGGTCATTAAAATAAGCAGGAACCGTGACAACCGCTTTGTGAATCTCTTTACCAATTCGCTCCTGAGAGACATTCCTCACATGGTCTAAGATAAGTGCGGAAATTTCCGCCAAGCCATAATATTCATCTCTTAATTTGACAACCACTTCTTCACCTTCAGCAGGAAGAACCTGATACTTTACATATTCCTTTGCTTTGGCTACTTCCTGAGAAAAAAACGGTCTGCCAATTAGCCGTTTGGAGGCATAAACCGTGTTTTTGGGATTGATTAAAATCTGGCGCTTGGCATGCTGACCGACCAGACGGTTTCCTTTATTATCTATAGCTACTACTGAGGGAATTAAATAGCTTCCGCCTGTGTCAGAAATTACTCTTGGTCTGCCATTCTCAACAATGGCAGCACAGGAATTGGTGGTGCCGAGGTCAATGCCGATGACAATATCTTCGCTCATCATTAAACTATTATATTTTTTCTTTGAAAAATTGCCAGAGGTTAATTTTTAACTATCTCCTTCCAAAGCTCTTTTACTTTTTCTTTGAGCTCTTTTAGACCAGAATTGTTCTCAATAACATAATCGGCTTTTTTGATTTTTTCTGCATCTGGGCTTTGATTTTTTATTCTTGCTTTTACTTCCTCAGGAGAGACACCGTCTCTCTTACATACTCTTTCTATTCTTACCTTTTCATCAGCGACCACAACGATAACTGGTTTTACCCACTTGGCAAGCGGGCTTTCTAAAAGAAGCGGAGCATCAATTATGGCTAGTTTTGCTCCCAGCTCCTTTGCCCTTTTAAGCTCCTTGATTATCTCCTCTCCTATTCTGGGATGGGTAATTTTTTCCAGGCGAGCTTTTGCCTTAGGGTCAGAAAAAACAATCTCCGCCAGCTTTTGCCGATTTAAGGTTTGGTCAGGATTAAGCACCTTTTCTCCAAATTCTTTTTTAATTTCTTCCCAGGCGGGCTTTCCCGGCTCCACCACTCTTCTTGCCAGCTCATCAGCATCAATCACATAGGCTCCCAGCTCTTTAAAAAGCTCTGCCACTGTGGTCTTTCCTGAGCCAATTCCACCTGTGAGTCCTGCTATCTTCATTTATCCAATCTGCGCCCTTCGCCAAAGATGATAGCTGGTAATTGCGCTTAATGCCCGAATTGCCTGCTCTATATCAGGATATACCATAACCTCACTTAAAAGAAGCTCCATAAGGCTCTCCAGCCTGCGGATAAATGCCTGCTTGATTACCGTAGAAACTGGAATGATGGGAAAGTTATAGGTTTGGATAAACTCTCTAATCTTTCGGCAGTATCTGAGGTCGCCTTTTTTTCTCTCCTCGGTCATTTTATCAATATCAATGATATTTTTGAGAGGAGAGATATCTTTAAGGTTGTCTGGTGTGGTATGCACCCAGCCAATGCCGATAAGGAGCAGGCTATCAATATCACCGCTTTCAATGAGAATGGGCATAACCTCACGGGGTCCGGCATAGCCAATCCCTGCAACGAGGTCCACAGGGTTTCCTGGCGCCCACCAGGGCGGAAGAATTTTCTTTAACTTCTCAATGGTCTCTTGGCTGAGCTGTGCAACTTCAAGCCCTTGCTCTGTGCAGTAATCAGCGCTCATCACTCCCATTCCACCTCCGCCAGTAAGAATGCCCACTCTCTTTCCCTTGGGAGCAGGTGTGGCGACCAGCCCGGCGGATATGGCTATGGCATCTGCCATAGATTCCACACGAACCATACCTGTCTGCGCACAAACACCATCAAATACTTTATCTTCACCAGCCATAACCCCAGTGTGAGACCTTACCGCCTGTGTTCCTGCCTGAGTTCTACCTGCCTTTAAAACCACAATCGGCTTTTTTAAGCTGACCTCATAGGCGCATTCCACAAACCGCCTTCCATCAAGCACGCCTTCTACATAAAGCAAAATA
>CAZQJX010000117.1:0-7573 GCA_964592965.1 uncultured bacterium | reverse complement strand
TTTACTTTTAAAATATCTTGACAAGCATGATCGTTATTCTGTTTATATTTCTTGTAACTCACGCTTCCACCGAGATGATTATCATTATAAGCTGTGCCTTCCCAATAGACATAATCAAAGGTAAAAGTACAGGTAGGTGTCCCTTTTCCAATGCCCGATAGATCCAAGCTTATATCAATAGATACTTGAGCATCAGGATTAAGGTCAAATTCAAAATAGCCATCTTCATCAATATCTCCAGTATATGGAATGTCTCCAACAGTTGTAGATTCTATAACAACAAGCTCGCAAGAAGCTTGAGTAATATCAAGCTGGGTCTGGGTAGGAAATCCTTGGCTAATGCTAACTGGATATGGGGTATCTCCATATTGTGCTTCTACGCTTGAGATTTGTTTAGTTACTGTATATTTTCCACTAATATCTGGGCAGGAATCTTCATCATCGCCATTGCCGCAACTGTAAAGTAAAAACAATGTTCCTAAAACTGTGAGAAAGAGAGCCATCATTAGCTTCTTCATTTTTCTTCCTCCTTTTAGTTTTGGTTTAATCCATCACGCAGGTTATTTTACAATGCTTTCGGTCGGTTTGCAGGAGCTTTATATGTTCTGGCACTTCTTCCAATTTGATGCGTTTGGTGACCATCTTGGTCACATCAAGTCCTGAGGCAATCATCTCAATGACTCTTGGAAAAGTCCCGTGCCCAGAGTGCCCCTGCGAGCCAACAATTCTAGCCCTTCTTACCTGAAAGACCTCGCCCGTAAGGGGAATTTTAGCATCAGCACGGGCAACGATAACCACAGTGGTATTAAGTGTCCTTCCTTCCCAAATGATTCTTTCAATTCCTGGCCAGACCACCTCAGGAAGACCTGTTGCTTCTAAAATAAGGCTTGCTCCCATACCTTCAGTAAGCTCAAGCGCTTTTTCAGCAAAATCTTCCTTTTTTGGATTGATGACAAAATCAGCTCCCATTTTTTTGGCGATTCTTGCCCGAGCTGGCTCAGGCTCAGAGATAATAACTCTACTTGCTCCTGCTCGCTTTAAAATCCCACAGGCAGCAACTCCAATGGGACCTGCGCCCAAAATGATGACATTATCTCCGGGTCTAATTCCTCCTCCACGCTCAATCACCGCATTATAAGCTACGCTTGTTGGCTCAACCAAACTACCTGCGATAAAAAGCTCTGTGCCACTGTATCTTCTCTTTAATGGTTCCAAGCTCCATACTAATCGGCTCGGAACCGCCAGATATTTAGTGAAAGCACCGTTGCGGTTAAAGCCGATTTCGTCCAGACGCTCGCAGTGATTGGGATACCCATCTGCACAGGCACGGCAGGCACCACACCAGACCATCTCCTCAGTGCAGACAATCTCACCGCCTTTAAATCTTTCTAGGGTTAGCTTGTCAAAAGCCTCTTTTCCCGCATCTACCACCACTCCTGCTGTCTCATGTCCGAGAATACAAGGAAAGCCAGTAAGTCCAGGATAAAAAATATAACCGTCTTCATCCGCCTGCGCCATATGAACATCGCTTCCGCAAATACCACAGGCTTTGACCTCAATTAAAACCTCATCTGGCTTGAGCTTGGGAATAGGATGCTCTTCTAGCCGAAGTTCAGGATACCGCCAAACCTTGCTCCCAAGATAGGTTTGCTTTTTGGGAATATCACGGGGATGGGCGCGATACTCAGGCTTAGGGTCCCATTTGGCGTGAAGGGTCACTCCAAGCATTTTTTCTGCCATTTATCAACCTCCTTTTAATTTGTGAACCATCTTACAAATTTATCTAACTGGTCTCGCTTGGAGCGAAATTGGTTTATTACTGAATCAGCAGGATAGCCAAGTGCAATGGTGCTGACTAGGTATTTGTTTTCTGGGATTTGGAACATTTCCCGAAAAACGCTTCCATATTCCAAAGGAATCATCATCCAGCAGGTGCCTATGCCTAAATCATAAGCTCTGAGCAAAATATTTTGAATAGACGCACCCACGCTGACAAGGGAGCCAATTCCATATCCTTTATCCATAAGCACAAGAATAACCACAGGAGCATCAAAGAAGGAGAAGTTTTTTAAGATAAATTCTGCTGGTTTATATCCAGCTTTTTGGGCATATTCTAAAAGCCCTTGCATTAACTCTTTTCTTCGGCGTTCTCCATCAGGTGGAGGGGGATATTTATCATCCCAAGTAGGGAGTTCTCTTCCTGATTTCTCCTGTTTGCCTATTTTTTCATTTAATTTCTTTTTCAGCTCTTCAAGGGTTTTTCCAGCAATGACAATAAATTCCCAAGGCTGGCGGTTGGAATTGCTTGGAGCCCAGATGCCTGCTTTTAGTATTTCTTCAATTAATTCTTTGGGAACAGGGTCAGATTTAAAATCGCGAATGCTTCTACGAGCAAAGATTACCTCTTTTACCTCCAACTTCTCCCTCCTTTCTTCTAAATTGCCATTGATTTGTTTTCAATGCAAATTAAATTGCGATGAACAAGAATTAAATTATAATTAATCTCAATGAAAGTTGCTATTTTCACCAATAATTTTTTGCCCAGAATAAGCGGAGTTGCGGTGGCAGTTAAATTTCAGGAGCAGGCTCTGCGCCAGCTCGGACATAATACATTGGTTATTGCTCCTGAATATGGTTTTGGCAAGGAACCTGAGGGGGTAAAGGTAGTTAGAATAAAGTCAATTCATTTCCCCGGACAGCGGTTTGCCATTCCTTTAAATTTTTTTGACCAAGCAACCATTGAAAAGGCAATTGTGGAATTTGACCCTGATATAATTCACACCCATCATCCTTTTCTTCTTGGAAAAAGCGCGCTTGAGCTTGCTGACCAGCTTCAGGTGCCAATAGCCTACACCTTCCACACCCTTTATGAGTTTTTCGCACATTATTTTCTCTTTGATACTGAGCAGATAAGAAGGCAAGTGCGGGATTATGTGATCAACTTTGCTAATTGCTGTGATTTGGTTATTACCCCCACTGAGCCAATTCGGGAATATCTGGTTGAAAATGGAGTGAATACCAAAACCGCAAGCGTGCCCACAGGCATTGATTTTACTAGATTTGACAATGTGAGCAAAGAGAGAATTTCAAAGCGAAAAAAAATTCTCGGCACCGAGCATTTTGAAAAGGTTTTGCTTTATGCTGGTAGAATAGCTAGGGAGAAAAATCTTTCTTTAGCTTTTCAGGCGCTTCGCATTTTGGTTGATGAAGGAAGAAATATCGGGATAGTGATTGCAGGAGAGGGACCTGCCAAAAGGGCTTATCAAAAAGAGATTTCTAAGCTCGGTTTAGAAGACAGGGTTGTTTGGGCAGGGTTTCTTTCTCAAGAGGAATTGCCAGAGGTTTACTATCTGGCGGATTTATTTATCTTTCCATCTCCATCAGATACTCAGGGGATTGTGCTTTATGAGGCAAGAGCTTCGGGATTGCCAATAGTGGCTTTGGAAAGTATGGCTTCAAGAGCAATATTACGGGACGGAGTTAATGGCAGGTTTGCTCAGAACAATCCGCAAGATTTTGCAAAGAAAGTTGCAGAGATATTGGATAATCCGGAAAAATTTCAAGCTCCTTTTGACCGTGAGCAATTTTCTTCAGAAGCTATTGGCAAAAGATATGAAGAGCTGTATAAAGAGATTCTCAAGCAGGGAAGAACCAGAAGAGCAAGGTTTTTGGGCAGTATTTTCTTTCCCTTTTTCAATCCTTCTTGAGCTTTTGCTTCCACTTCCAAAGGATATTCAGGGCTTCTATAGGAGAGACGGTTTCAAGCTCTGTGCTTTCCAGCTCTTTTTTTATTTCTTCCCAAAGCGGGTCAGTGCTTTGGGCAAAAAGGTTTAGCTGTGAGACCGCTGGGCTGGATTTTTCCTTTCGGGAACGGCTCCAAGATGGTCTTCCTTGCTGGTCATATTCTCCCATTTCCAGATTGGCAAGGATTTCTTTTGCTCGCTCAATCACCTCTTGAGGGATGCCTGCGAGCCTTGCTACCTGAATACCATAGCTTCTGCTGGTTCCGCCACGCACCAGCTTTCTTAAAAAAATTATCTCGCCCTGCCATTCCTTAACTGCAATATGATAGTTTTTAACTCTTGGCTTGATCTTCTCTAGGTCAACCAGCTCGTGGTAATGGGTGGCGAAGAGTGTTCTTGCTTGATGCTCGGGTCGGTCGTGGAGATATTCAACCACTGCCCAAGCAATGCTTAAGCCATCGTAGGTGCTGGTTCCCCTGCCGATTTCATCAAGTAAGATAAGGCTTTTAGGAGTGGCATAGCGAAGTATTTGAGCGGTTTCTATCATCTCTACCATAAATGTGCTTAAACCTCGCACGAGAATATCACTTGCTCCCACTCGGGTGAAGATTCGGTCAACTATTCCAATGCGGGCGCTATCAGCAGGAACAAATGAGCCAATTTGAGCAAGAAGGACAATAAGAGCGGTCTGGCGAAGAATAGTGCTTTTTCCTGCCATATTTGGACCAGTGATAATCAAAATCTGATGGTCTTTGTTATCAAGATATATATCGTTTGGAATAAAAGGCTCGCTGGGACGAAGTGCTTCAATTACAGGATGCCTTCCTGCCTTTATATCTATGACATCGCTTTCATCAACAACAGGTCTTTGATAGTCTCTTCTGGCAGAAACTTCTGCAAGGGAGAGAATAGCATCCAGCTTGCCCAGCTCTTTTGCCACTTTCTTTAGCTTTTCTGCTTGCGATGCGACTTCTTCTCTCACCCTGCAAAAAAGCTCATAATTTAGCTCAATGATGCGGTCTTCGGCACTTAAGATTTTTGCTTCTAGCTCCTTCAGCTCAGGTGTGACGAATCTTTCTGCTCCAACCAAGGTCTGCCTTCGCTGAAAATAATCAGGAACAAGATGAAGGTGGGGTTTGGTTACTTCAAGGTAATAGCCAAAAACCTTGTTGTAGCCAATTTTCAGGCTGGGAATGCCGGTCTTTTCTCTTTCGCGAGCTTCAATCTGGGCAAGATATGAGCGGGCATCTTTTTGCAGGGAGATAAGCTCATCTAACTCCTTATTAAATCCTTTTTTAATAAGCCTTCCTTCATGAAGCACGCTGGGAGCATCTTCAGCAATGGAGCGTTCTAAAAGCTCAACCAAGCTATCCATTGGGTTAAGATTCTTGTTTATCTTTATAAGAAATTCCACGCTGGCAGTTGAAAGTAGCTCTTTGATTTGAGGAATTACCTTTAGGCTTTCTTTTATTCCCAGCAGGTCTCTGGCATTGGCGCTTTTCATAGAAACTCTACTGGCAAGCCGTTCCAAATCGCTCACCCTTCTTAGCAGATTGCGCAAATCCAGCCGAAGAGGATGCTCGCTTTTAAGAAATTCAACCGCATCCAGTCTTTGGTTAATTTCGTTTATTTTAACAAGGGGATAGTTTAGCCAGTTAAGAAGGGTTCGGCTTCCCATTGGAGTAATGCAGAGATTGATGAGATTAAAAAGCGAGCCCTTTTCTTTTCCTTCCCTTAAAGTGCGGGTTAGCTCTAAATTGCGCTTGGTAGCTTCATCTAAAATCATATAATCGCTGGTGGTGTAGAATTTTATCTCAGTAATGTGGCTAAGAGGGGCTTCCAGTTTTGCTGGCTCTCCGCCACCCACTTCAACCGGGGGAGCAGAATCTCCCTTTTGTGTTTTTTCTAAGTAGCTGAGAATAACTCCACTTGCTCTAATTGCCTGCTGGGCAGAGTCCAGCCCAAATCCAGCAAGGCTTTCTACCTTAAAATGGTTAATAAGGCGGTCATAATTAATTTGAAAATCAAACTCATCTTCTTCCTCAAGGTTTAAAGCCGGCTCCCTGCCGAGCTGATTAACAAAATCTTCCCAGTATTTTTTAAATTCCGAGCTGGAAAAAAGGGGCTTGGGAAGGATAAGCTCCTTGGGCTCAATTCTTCCCAGCTCATCAAAAAGAGCTGATATTCCTTTAACTTCTGTGCAGAAAAATTCACCAGTGGAAAAATCAAGATGAGCAATTCCAAATTTACCTTTGAAATCTGTTGCTATAGATGCCAAAAAAGAATGCAGTCCTTGTTCTAAACTTTGTGCATCAAGAACAGTTGCAGGAGTGATAACTCTGGTTACCGCTCTTTTAACAATACCTTTGGCTTTTTTGGGGTCTTCAACCTGCTCGCAGATAGCAACCCTATAGCCCTTGTTCACCAGCCGAGCAATATAGGTATCAGCAGAATGATAGGGCACTCCGCAAAGGGGAATATCTTTGCCTTGATGCTTGCCTCTGCTGGTGAGGACAATATCCAGCTCCTTGCTGGCAACAACAGCGTCTTCAAAAAACATCTCATAAAAATCGCCCATTCGGAAAAATAAAATGCAATCTGGATACTGGGCTTTGATTTGTAAATACTGCTGAATTGCTGGAGTTATTTTCGCCATCTTTCCAATGATTAAATTATCAAAATAGCTTTTAAAATCCAATAGAGATTTGCGGTTTGCGCGCATTTAAGGTTGACTTTTCAGAAAATCCTATTAATATCATTAAACGAATTTTGCTGGCTGGGAGATGGAAATGAAAACTTATCTTGCAAAAAAGGGAGAAGTAGAGCGTAAGTGGTGGCTGGTGGATGCAGAAGGGAAGATTTTGGGCAGGCTGGCAACTGAAATTGCCAAGATATTGCGAGGCAAGCATAAGCCTCAATACACTCCTCATATTGATACCGGTGATTTTGTGGTGGTGATTAATGCGGAAAAAGTAAAACTTACAGGAAACAAGTGGCAGAAAAAAATCTATTACCGCCACTCCGGATATGTTGGTGGCTTAAAAGAGATACCTGCTTGGAGAATGCGGGAGAAAAAGCCTGAGGAATTAATCAGGCTGGCAGTAAAGGGTATGCTTCCTAAAAATAAAAGCAGGCACAAGCTTTTAAAGAAGCTTAAAATTTATGCAGGACCTAATCATCCCCATCAGGCACAAAAGCCCGAGCCTTTAGATATTTAAGGAGGAATTAAGATGGCTCCGCAATGGGACTGGCATGCGGTAGGTAAAAGAAAGACAGCGGTTGCTCGTGTTTGGATGCGAGCGGGAAGCGGGCAGATTATTGTCAATAATCGCCCGATGGAAGAATATTTTGCCAGTAGAAAAACCCTGCAGATGATAATCAAACAGCCTTTTGAGCTTACTCAGACATTGAATCAATTTGATGTTAAGATTAATGTTCGTGGCGGTGGGCTAAGCGGTCAGGCAGGAGCCATAAGGCACGGAATTACCAGAGCCCTTCTTCAAGCCAATCCAGACCTTCGCCCCATTTTGAAGAAAGCAGGCTTTATCACCAGAGACGCACGGGAAGTTGAAAGAAAGAAATACGGGCAGAGAGGCGCCCGTGCAAAGTTCCAATACAGCAAGCGTTAATCTGCTTTTTGCCTCTTTTTGTTTTATTAATTGCTAACCTCTTTTTTATTCTTTAAAATATAGCTAATGATAAAAGTAGCTGTTATTGGTGCAACTGGATATACGGGTCAGGAGCTAGTTCGGCTTTTAGTGGCTCATCCTAAGGTAGAGCTCACCGTCTTAACCAGCAGACAGCATTCAGGCGTGATTTATGGTCATCTT
>CAZQJX010000116.1:0-7588 GCA_964592965.1 uncultured bacterium | reverse complement strand
GCAACACCGCATACGCCAAATACTTCCTGCTCCTTTTCCTCTCTTGGCTTAAAAAGATAAACCAGCCCGTTTCGGGCAGGAAAAATCCCTGCAGACTCAATAGCAGAGGTCTCTTTGTTCAAGACCAAAGGAGCAACTCCACCAATTCTAGGGTCAGAATCTAAACAGCGAACCATTTCCTCAAGCCAATTATCTTCAGGAACCGCATCGTTGTTCAAAACCACAATTTCTTCGCCTCTGCTCTCTTTCCAGCCAATATTGCAGGCAAAGGCAAAGCCCTTGTTTTCACCCAGCTCAATTATCCTCACCCAGGAGAATCTTTTTTTGATTTCTATAAGCTCCTCTTTTTCCGAGCCATTATCAACCAAAATCACTTCAAAATCTTTAAAGCTCTGCCTTTTCAAGCCAGAAAGGCAATCAAAAACAAAAGGCGCTCCATTTAAATTGACCACAATAACCGAGACCCTCATCGCATCTCCCAAAAGCCTTTTTTCATAAATTTTAAAAGCTCAGAGCTTTTTATCTGCCAGAGCCCCTTTACTCTTTTCCTCACTTTTCTGCGGGAAGGAAAAGAAAAAATCCCTGCCAAACTTCCTCGCAAAAAAGCGCCAATCTGACCAGAGATAAAAAGATGATACCCAAGCCCACGAAGCCATCCAAAAGCTATCAAAGGCAAAAGGAGCAAAATAAGTCCTGCAGGAAGATGGTCCCAAATAAGCCACCAGCGATTCCGTGCGATGAGAAAAACTCTTTTTTCGCTCTCAAGCCTCTTTTTGCCTGGCTTGTCTCCCAGCTCGGTGCCTGCTCCTAAATGATAAACTACGGCTTTGCTTACCAGCATTCCCCTACATCCAGCCAGCCGCGCTTTAAGAAAAAATCCCACATCTTCAAGATAGGCAAAATAATCTTCATCAAACAATCCGAGCTTTTCTAAAAGCTTTCTTCGGAAAAGAACTGCGCTGGCAGAGGCAAGAAAAACCTCAAAATCACGAAGCCAGCGTCCGGGAGATTTTCCTGCAAAAAGCGGGATGGGTCTTGCTTGCAAGCTCCAGCCCACGCCTGCGCTTTCAATTTTATCTCTGCACTCAAGGCGCAAAACCAGTGAAGCAAAAAAATCCATCTGCGGATATTGCTCTGCGCATTCAACCAAGTTTTTAAGCCAGAGCGGGTCTGGCTGGGCATCATTGTTCAAAAGAGCAATAAGCTTTGCGCAAGATTTCTCAAGTCCCACATTAACCGCGTGGGCAAATCCATAATTTTTATCCAGCCTGAGCACAACTGGCTTTAAGGGATGGTTCTCTGCCATCTGTGGCGAGCGGTCGGTTGAGCCATTATCAACCAGAATCACCTCAAAATCTTTCCATACCTGCTTGTAAAGGCTGTTCAGGCAGGCATCTAAAAATGTTTCACTGTTGTAGTTAGGTATGATGATGCTAACTCTGGGAATTTTTCCGCTCCTTTTTTCTTTAATTTTCTTTGCTTTTCACTTTTATAGCAACCTGAGATTTTAGAGTGCAGATAATGGTTTTGGTTCAGGCTCGCTTTTGTGAGAATCGCTTAAAAAGGTTGCTTGGCTTGATTTAGCTAGCTAAAATCAAATCAATGCGACTGGTTGGTATAACCACTACGGTTCCGATTGAGGTTATGCTGGCAGGTGGAGCGATTCCCTGCGACCTCAATAACCTTTTCATCACCCATCCGAAAAGGGAGCAGTTAATTCATCAGGCAGAAAGCTTTGGCTTTGCAGGAAATCTTTGTAGCTGGGTAAAAGGCATCTTTCAGGTAGCAAGAGAGAAAAATATAAGGGAAGTAGTGGGAGTGGTGCGAGGAGACTGCTCAAGCACAGAAAAACTTCTGGAGATATTTCAGCTTTTAGAAATAAAAACCATTCCCTTTGCCTATCCACCAGACCGAAATCCCAAGGCACTAAAAAGCGAGCTTGAGCTTTTTGCCCAATACTTTGGAACTAGCCTAGAAAAGGCAGAAAAAATTAGAAAAGAGCTTGCTCCTATCAGAGAAAAGCTTGCTGAGCTTGACCAAAGAACCTGGGAAACTAATCAAATTTCAGGCAGTGAAAATCATCTCTGGCTGGTCTCTGCCAGCGATTTTAATCGCTCTCCAGAAAAATTTGAAAAGGAGCTGGATGAGTTTTTGAAAGAGGCAAGGCAAAGACCTGCTTTTCCCCAAAAAATCCGGCTTGCCTATCTTGGTGTTCCGAGCATATTTGATGACCTTTATCAGGTTTTTGAGGAGCTGGACGCAAGAGTGGTTTATAATGAGGTTCAGCGAGAGTTTGCTATGCTCAAGCCTGCTCGTAATCTGGTTGAACAATATCTTCTTTACACCTATCCCTATGATGTCTTTTACCGAGCAGAAGAAATTAAAAGAGAAATCAAAAGGAGAAAAATTCACGGAATAATCCATTATGCGCAAACCTTCTGCCACCGCCAGATTGAAACTATTGCCTTTCGCAGGCTTTTTAATCTGCCAGTTTTAAATCTGGAAGGCGATAGACCAGGTCCTATTGACGCACGCACCCGCACCCGAATAGAAGCATTCATTGAAATGTTAAAATACAATCTCTAAGCAAATCCTGCCCTGACCTTAGGCTCATTTATCCTAGAGATTTCTAAATTAAGCTATTTTACTTTAAAAACCACCAATTTCCTTCACTACTAACAGTAAGGATTTTAAGTTTTTATCCGGCAAAAATTCTCCTTTTTTGCATTTTCTATATTATAATGTATCTGGGGAAAATAAGGCTTGGCTAATTTTTTTAATTTTACCTATTGACAAACAAAAAAAGAAGGCTATATTAAATAATGAGCATATGCTCAAAACTTGAACAAGGAGAATGCCAAGACCGAGAAAATGGAGATGGATAAACTGGTGGCCACCTTATTGGTTATATGTTCCGTATGGAGTGCCGATTATGGGTTTATCAAGGATCGCTCTTTTAATGGAAGAGGTAGAGGCGCTCAGGCTGGCGCACTTAGAGGGGCTGACGCAGGAGCAGGCAGCGGAGAAAATGGGGATTTCAAGAGCGACATTTGGAAGGATTTTAGAGAATGCACATCACAAAATTAGTGATGCGCTTATTTCAGGAAAGGCAATTCAAATAGAAGGAGGTTGGGCAATGTATCAAGGACCTGGAGGATATGGAAGGGGCAGAGGCAGAGGTGCTGGAGGTGGATTTGGACCAGGCGGTGGCAGAGGCAGAGGAAGAATGGGAGGAGGCGGAATGGGACCTAGCGGATTTTGCGTCTGTCCGAACTGTGGGCATAGGGTCCCGCATCAGCCCGGGGTGCCCTGTGTGACAGTAAGCTGTCCGAACTGCGGAACCAAAATGGTGAGAGGATAAAAAGCTCTTTGACTAAAAAGCTAAAAAATTGAGCAAAAACTGGCTTAGCCAGTTAAACTAAAACCTTAGAAAGGAGGTGAGAAGAAATGCCGTGGGGAGATGGAACAGGACCTCTTGGGTTGGGACCAATGACAGGAAGAGCAGCTGGTTATTGTGCTGGGTATTCTGTGCCCGGGTATCTTAATCCCTGGGGTGGCAGATGGTTTGGACCGTTTGGAGTAGGTAGAGGTGGCATCCCTTGGGGAGGCGGTAGAGGCAGAGCCTGGGGCGGTGGCAGAGGCTGGCTGTGGCGTGCCCGTGCTTTTGGATATCCCTATGCTGGCTACCCCTTCTGGAGAGCACCGATTGGATTTTATGGTCCCTGGTGGTGGTAAAATCTAATAGCTAAGGAGGTGAATTATGCCTTGGGGTAGAGGCAGAGGCTGGTGGGGAGCCGGCTGGGGATATCCACCCGGTTGGGGATTTTTCGGTGCCGGTCCCTGGGGATGGGGTTCGCCCGGATATCCTCCCTATGGATATGGCTATCCGCCAGCACCTGATGCAGAAAGGGAGTTTTTAACCGCACAGCTTGAATTCCTGCGGGAGCAGATGGGGTTTTTGCAGGAGCAAATCAAGGCGATTGAGGAGCGCCTGGCAGAGCTGGACCAAGAAGCTGAAGCAGAAGGCTGAGTAAAGAGGGAGCAGGTCATACCTGCTCCCCTTTCTTTTTAGCAGTTAAACTTATATGAGGAGGTGTATATTTATGAAAATCGCAATTACTGCCAGAGGAAAAGACCTTACAAGCCCTGTTGATGAGCGTTTTGGCAGAGCTGAATTTTTTATCATTTATGATACAGAAACAGGAGAGTTTCAGGCAATTGATAACACCCCCAACCTTCAAGCAATGCAGGGAGCTGGGGTTCAATCTGCGCAAAAAATTATAGAGCTTGGCGCAGATGTGCTTTTAACTGGTCATTGCGGACCAAAGGCTTTTCAGGTTCTTAATGCTGGCGGGGTTAAGGTTTGCGTTGGAGCGACGGGCACGGTTAAAGAAGCAATTGATGCCTATCTTCGGGGAGAGCTCAAGCCCAGCCAAGCTCCTGATGTCCAAAGCCACTGGTGAGGGGTGAGAATGAAAATCGCAGTTGCGAGCGGAAAAGGTGGAACAGGAAAAACCCTTATTGCTACAAGCCTTGCCCTTTCCTTAGAAAAAGCCATTCTTGTTGACTGTGATGTAGAGGAGCCAAATGACCATCTTCTTATTCATCCCAACTGGCAAAAGACAGAGCTGGTTGAGCTACCTTTTCCCAAAGTTGACCTTGATAAATGCACCTTTTGCCGAGAGTGCCAGCGGGTGTGCAGATTTGGCGCCATTGTTGTCCTTCTTAATCAGGTAATGACCTTTTATGAGTTATGCCATTCCTGTGGTGGATGTGAGCTGGTCTGCCCGATGAAAGCTATTTATGAAGTAAAAGAGAAAATAGGTGAAATCAGGGTAGGAAAAAGAAATGGGATTGTTCTTTATGAAGGTAGATTAGATGTGGGCAGACCAATGCCAAGTCCGGTAATCAAAGAGGTGAAGCGACTTGCAAGTCAAGAAAGCATACCTGTAATCTTTGATGCTCCACCCGGCACCTCTTGCCCGGTAATCCACAGCCTTCGGGGAGCAGATTTTGCCCTTTTGATTTCTGAGCCAACCCCTTTTGGGCTTAATGACCTTAAATTAGCGGTTGGAGTGGCAAGGGAGCTTGAAATCCCCATAGGAATTATCATCAACCGAATTGGCATTGGCGATGATAGGGTGCATCGCTACTGTAAGGAAGAAGGTCTGGAGATTCTTTTGGAAATTCCTGAAGATAAAAAAATTGCTCAAGGATATAGCAAAGGCTTGACCCTGATTGAAGTATATCCTGAATGGCGCCAGCGATTCCTTGAGCTTTATAGAAAAATAGATAAGCGGGTAAAAGAAAATGCCAGCCAAGCAGTTAGTGGTAATTAGTGGAAAAGGAGGAACAGGCAAGACCAGCCTGGTTGCCTGTTTTGCGGTTCTTTCTCGGTCTGCAATTTTTGCGGACTGTGATGTAGATGCATCTAACCTTCACCTTATTCTCAAGCCTAAGGTCATTAAATCTGAGGAATTTTTTAGCGGATACAAAGCAGAAATTGACCAAGAAAAATGCCAGCCCTGCGGGCTTTGCAAAAGGCTTTGCAGATTTTCCGCTGTGCTGGAAAGGCTAGATGCCAATGGTCAGCCAATTGAATACAAAATTGATGAAATTGCCTGCGATGGCTGTGGCGTGTGTGCTGAATTCTGCCCGAATCAGGCAATTACGATGTTTGAGCAGAGAGCTGGCGAGTGGTATATCTCTGAGACCCGAGCTGGTATTTTGGTTCACGCTCGGCTTGGTGTGGGTGAGGAAAATTCTGGAAAGCTGGTAAGTGTGGTAAGGAAAAACGCTCAGGAGCTGGCAGAGGAGCAAGGAGAAAAATTAATTTTGATTGACGGTCCGCCAGGAATTGGCTGTCCGGTCATTGCATCAATTACAGGCACAGATTATGCTCTTTTAGTTGCTGAGCCGAGCTTAAGCGGTCTTCACGACCTTGAGCGAATAAGCAAGCTCTGCCAACATTTTTCTATTCCAATGGGGGTGATTATTAACAAATATGATTTAAGTCAAGAATTAAGTGCACAGATTGAGGAATTTTCTCAAAAGAATCAAATTGAGCTTCTTGCCAAAATTCCATATCACCCTTCTTTTTCTCGGGCAATGGTTTTGGGAAAGAGCCTTGTTGAATATGAATCCAATTCTATAACTCAATTAATTAAGGAAATATGGGAAAAGCTGGAAAAAAGACTTGAAATAAGCAGTTAAAAATATATGGAGGTAGTGGAGATGGCAGAGAAAAAAAGCTGTGATTCCTGCAATGACCAGAGCTGTCCTGCCAAGCACAAAAAGCCGGGGGAGCGAGAAGAGGACTTCAAAGAGCGCCAGGAGCTTATGCGAAGGCTCTGTCAGATTAAGCATAAAATTATTGTTTTGAGCGGAAAAGGTGGTGTGGGTAAAAGCACGGTTGCGGTTAATTTGGCAATGGCATTTGTTCTTGAAGGGTATAGAGTAGGAATTATGGATGTTGATATTCACGGACCAAGCGTGCCCAAGCTTCTTGGGCTGGAAGGCGCGCCTGTTGTTGGTGGAGAGGAAGGAATTCGTCCAGTTATGATTGGTGATTCACTTAAAGTTATGTCAATTGGTTTTCTCCTGAAAAATCCGGATGATGCTGTGATTTGGCGAGGACCGTTGAAGATGGGGTTAATCAAGCAGTTTATTAAAGATGTTGAGTGGGGTGAGCTTGATTTTCTTGTTATTGATTGCCCACCGGGCACAGGCGATGAGCCTTTGAGCGTGGCACAGTTAATTGAAAACATTGACGGCGCAGTTATCGTTACCACTCCTCAGGAGCTCTCCATTATAGATGTTCAGCGCTCCATTGGTTTTTGCCGAAGACTTAATATTCCGGTTCTTGGTGTGATTGAAAATATGAGCGGGTTTGTCTGCCCATACTGCGGTAAAAAAACTGATATCTTTAAAAGCGGTGGCGGAGAAAAAATGGCAGAAAAAATGGGAGTGCCTTTTCTAGGTAAAATTCCTATTGAGCCCAAACTTGCCCAAGCCTGCGATGAAGGCAAGCCTTTTTTATATCATTTTGCTGAGACCGAGACAGCAAAAGCCTTTAAAAAAGCAATTGAGCCCATTTTAGATGTGATGGGACTGGAGACAAAGGAGGTGAGGGAAAAATGAAAATAGCCCTTCCAGTGGCGCAGGGAAAGCTCTGTCTTCATTTTGGTCATTGTCAGGGATTTTTAATCTTAGAGGTGAACAAGCAAGAGAAAAAAATAATCGGTCAGGAATATGTTCCTGCGCCCGAGCACCAGCCAGGTTTACTTCCACAGTTTTTAGCAGAGAAAGGGGTAAATTTGATTATCAGCGGAGGGATGGGAAGAAGGGCTCAGGAATACTTCCGAGAGTATGGAATTGAGGTTTTGCTCGGCGCTCCTGCTCAAGACCCAGCAGAAATAATCAAAGCCTGGCTAGAAGACAGGCTTGAGCTGGGAGAAAATATTTGCGACCACTAAAAAGCTATCAATTTACTTTTTGAAAGCATCTTTAGTGGAAAGCCGAGCAGTAATTAACAAGCAGGCGAAGAAATGCCTGAACATAAATCTTTAAAGCAAGCCCGACGCACCGC
>CAZQJX010000115.1:0-7653 GCA_964592965.1 uncultured bacterium | reverse complement strand
CGCAATGGAGAAAAAAGAGAAAATCTACGAAGGCAAGGCAAAAATAGTTTATGCCTGCTCCGACCCAGATAAAGTAATTATTCACTTTAAAGACGAAGTTACTGCTGGCGATGGCGTCAAGCGTGATGTTATACAGGGCAAAGGTGAAATCAACTGCACATTCAGCTCGCTCATCTTTCGCCTTTTGGAAAAGGAAGGCATTCCCACACATTTTATTGACCAGCTTTCTCCACGAGATATGCTCTGCTGGAAGGTAAAAATTCTTCCAATTGAGGTGATTATCAGAAACTATGTTGCAGGTTCGCTTGCCAAAAGATTGGGTATGGAAGAAGGTGCTCCTTTAAGCAGAACCATTCTTGAGCACGATTATAAAAGCGATGAGCTTCACGACCCTATGGTCAACCTCTGGCATATCCTTGCTTTTGGATGGGCGAGCGAAGAGGATTATAATCAGATGAACCAGATGGCTCTTCAGGTAAATGAGCTCCTTAAAAAATTCTTTGATGAGCGGGGAATTATCCTTGTTGATTTTAAGCTGGAGTTTGGGAAAAAGGACGGAAAGCTCCTCCTTGCTGATGAAATTACTCCTGATGGATGCAGGCTCTGGGATAAAGCAACCAAAAAGAAGCTGGATAAAGACCGCTTCCGCAGAGACCTCGGCGGTGTAAAAGAAGCTTATGAGGAGGTGCTTGGACGAATTAAATCCTAGAAGGGAGGAAAGATTTGTTTGACTGCTTTCACGAGGAGTGCGGTGTAGTTGGAGTCTATGGTCATCCAGAGGCGAGTAATATTGCCTACCTTGCTCTTTATTCCCTTCAACATCGTGGACAGGAAAGCGCTGGCATTGTCTCTGCTGATGGCAGAAAAATGTATTCCCATCGGGCAATGGGCTTAGTGCAAGATGTTTTTAATGAAAGCATTTTACAACAGCTACCTGGACACCTCGCTATAGGACATGTTCGCTACTCAACTTCTGGTCATACTTTACTAAAAAATGCTCAACCCTTTGCAATGGAGTCCCATCGCGAAAGGCTGGCAGTTGCTCACAACGGCAATTTAGTCAATGCCCGTGAGATACGAGAGGAGCTTGAGGAAAGAGGAGCTATCTTCCAAAGCACAATGGACACTGAAGTGATTGTTCATCTTATGGCAATGGTTCGCTCAGATAATCTTCTTGACAAAATCGCTTATGCTTTAAGCAGAATTCAGGGAGCGTATTCGCTGGTGTTTTTAACTGAGAAAATCCTTGCCTGCGCCCGAGACCCGTGGGGATTTCGCCCTTTGGTTTTGGGTAGATTTAAAAATCGTGATGGATACATTATTGCCTCTGAGACCTGTGCGCTTGATTTAGTGGAAGCTTGCTATTGGAGAGAAGTAGAGCCGGGAGAGGTAATTATTATTGACGAAAATGGTGTTCAATCCTTTCATCCCCTTCCTGCTCACCTGAGAAAAGCCTGCATATTTGAGCATATCTACTTTGCCAGACCAGATTCTATAATTTTTGGTGAATCTGTTTATGAGGTGCGAATCAGGCTGGGTGAGCAACTTGCTCGTGAACAACCTGCGGATGCAGATATAGTTATTCCGGTGCCAGATTCAGGAAGAGTTGCTGCTTATGGATACGCACGAGGAAGCGGGCTGGTGCTAGAAGAGGGGCTTATCAGAAATCATTATGTAGGAAGAACCTTTATTGAGCCAGTTCATTCCATTCGGCATTTTGGCGTGAAAATCAAGCTTAATGTAGTAAGAGGAGTGCTTAAGGGAAAAAGAGTGGTAGTGGTTGATGATTCCATTGTTCGAGGAACAACCTGCCGAAAGATTATCACAATGATTCGTGAGCAGGGTGGAGCAAAAGAGGTGCATATGCGGGTGAGCTCTCCACCAACCGCTTTTAGCTGTTTCTACGGAATAGATACTCCCACGAAAGAAGAGCTGATTTACAATCAGAAAAAAGGCTCTATTGAGGAGATTAGAAAATTTATCAATGCTGACACGCTCGGCTACCTTTCTCTTGAAGGTCTGCATAAAGCAGTAAACAGTGCAAAAGGCGGATACTGCGATGCCTGCTTTTCTGGGAATTACCCTGTGCCCTTCCCTGAATCCATCCGCGAAAAACAAATGGAACTGTTCCTAGTGGATATAGAAAAATAATACCAGCGCTTCTGAAGAAAAACTAAACCTAAAAGCTAATCTTTAAACAATTTCGCATCTTGAGATTTTCAAATGAAAAGTAGAAAAGATTTAATCCAAGCTTTTAAACCTACTCAATCCCTGCTACAAACCCCAAAAGCAAATCAGCCTGCAAAGAAATTGTTTAAGTTTTTAGTCAACAGCGATTTTTTTGACACAGCTACCTGTGGATTTTTTACTCCCTTTTAATTCCCCTCCAACTCCCTTAAAAATCTCTTTGCTATAACCCATTGAAAAATAAAGAATTTTTCTTCAAACCTTATTATGCTAGAAACTTTTTTCTTGGCATAAGTCTTGCCCATAGAATTTCAGAAATTAAAACTCAAACATTTAAACCAAAGGAGTGGGCGATGCAGAAAAAAGAAACTCCAACATTGGTTGAGCTTTTAAAAGCCAGAGATGAGAAGGCTTTTACTGCTTTTTACCAAGCCTATTATGATTATTTATTCCGGCTAGCAATGCGCTTTTTAAAAAACCCGATGGATGCAGAAGAGGTGGTTCAAGATGTATTCATCACTCTTTTAGAGCGGGTTGATGAATTTCGTGAAGAAGCAAGCATTCAGACTTGGCTCTACAGAATCACAGTTAATGCCTCATTGATGAAGCTCAGAAAGAACAAGCGCCAGAATCATCTAAGCTTTGAAGATGAAATCCTACAAATAGAAAGAGACCTTCCTGCATCTGTTCAGGCAAATTTAGGAGATTGGGCAAGACTGTGCAAATGCACCCGCTCCCCGCTTGAAGAAGTGTTTTTAAAAGAGCTGTGGGAAAAAATAGAAAAAACCGGTGAAGAAATGGGAAAAGCTCGCTGGCAGGCTTTTTACCTGCGAACATTTATAGGATTAAGCGAAAAAGAGCTTATGCAAGAGCTTGGTATTGGTATCAGCGCCTTAAAAAGCAGACTTCACCGCTCCAGAAAATTCTTACGGCAAAAAATGAAAACTTTAGAACAACTCGCATTATGACCTTTTGTAAACCACTGGCAGATTCTCTTTGAGCAATTTTCCAGCTTCAAGGTCAGCAATAACCACCACACGAGGATGAAGAAGCAAAGCTGAGCCGGGTATTTTTATAGATACCGGACCAGTAAGCGACTTAAAAAGTGCCTTTGCCTTATTCTCCCCTGTTGCAAGTAAAAGCAAAAATCTTGCTTCCAAAATAGTTTTTATACCCATTGTCAGGGCTTTTTCAGGAACTTCTTTTAGCTCAATCAAATCTTTAAGATTTGCCTTTCTTGTATCTTCAGTAAGATTTACAACTCTGGTGCGGGAGGAAAAATCTGAACCCGGCTCATTAAAGCCAATATGAGCGTTTCTTCCCAGACCGAGAAGTTGAAGGTCTATTCCGCCATGCTTTTTAATTTCTTCTTCAAAGCGCTCGCACTCTTTTTCTGGGTCTGGAGCAATTCCATTTAAAATATAACTTGCTTTGGGCTTATGCCTGAGCCTAGAAAAAAAATGCCTTTGCATATAAGCATAAAAGCTATCAGGATGATTGGGAGCCAAGCCCAGATATTCGTCAAGATTAAATGTCACTGTTTGGCTAAAATCCACCTTTCCTTCCTGTTCCCATTTACAAAGATACTCATACACACCAATCATTGTTTCACCTGTTGCCAAGCCAAGAACAGAATTAGGTTTTTTCTTAACTTGCTCTGCAATCAGCTTTGCGCAAGCTTCTTCAGCTTTAAGAGCAGAAGGATAAAGATAAAGCGTGAACATCTCTAAACCTCCACCACTTCTTCACCTATTATTATTTTTTTCACTTCCAAATTTTCATCTGCTAGAACAAGCTCTGCCTGAAAGCCTTTCTCTATCTCTCCCCTGCTCTCCTCTCCGAGAAACCTAGCAGGATTGGCACTGGCGCAGGCAACTGCTTCATTAAGCTCTGCACCTACAAATCTCATTAAATTCTTTATCGCCCTTATAAGCCTGAGCCTGCTTCCTGCAAGAGTATGCTCATTAATCATTGGCGGTTTTTCATCAAAAGGCTCCTCATCTCCAACAAAATCAGTAATAAGAATAAATCTGTCTATGGGCGATAATCTCCAAATAAGCCTTACCACCGCAGGATGAAGATGATACCCATCAACAATAACCTCTTTGGTAAATCGCTCATCAATCAGACCTGCAAGGGCAACTCCTGGAGTGCGGTGATGAATTCCGCTCATTGCATTGAAAAGATGGGTGAGATGGCAGGCGCCCAAATCACAAAATTTTAGCGCAATCTCATAGCTCGCTTTTGTATGCCCGAGCGCAGGCTTGATGTTGTGCTCAAGCAAAACCTCCACCAGCTCCTTTGCATAGGGCTTTTCTGGAGCTATGGTCATTACTTTAATAAGCCCACTGCCCGCGCTTAAAATCTTATCCAGCACTGCTTCCTGCGGGTCATAGTCCAAAATAGCCTGCTCAGGCTGAGCACCTTTGGCAGATTTGCTCAAAAAAGGTCCTTCCAAATAAACTCCTAAAAGTCGGGAGCTGATTTTTGGAAGTTTTCCTTGCGCCTCTTTTAAGGAATTAAGGCAATCACAAAGAAGCTCAACCTCACAGGCAGGAAAGCAAGCTAGAAATCCAAGCACCCCTCTTTTCAAAAGCATATCTGCCATTCTTAAAAGGTCTTTTTCAATCCGCTCAGGCGAAGGGAAAATAAATAGCCCGTGATAATGAATGTCAATAAGCCCGGGAAGAAGATACAGTCCAGTTGCCTCCAGCTCTTTCCATTCGGAATCTAAATTTTTTCCCATCAAATCTGTCCCAGAAAAATCCACCTGAGCAATCAGGTTGTTTTTAATCAAAAGATTACCCTGTGCAACTTTATCTTTTAAAACCAATCTTGCATTTTTTATAAGCAAGCTCATTTTAAAAATCCCTTTTCTACCAAAAAACCAGCTACAGGACCTAAGACTGCCTGTTGTTTGGAAAATTGACTGAGCCGAAACTCCGGCAGGCTGGGAATGGGAAAATAATAGTGCCTTGTCCAGCGCACCACCAGATTAAGAATCTCTGGCTCTGTTCTGCACACCTCTCCAGCCAAAACCACCATCTCTGGGTCTAAAACCTTCATAACATTAGCGATGAGAGCGCCGAGATGCTTGCCAAAGTTTTCAATTAGCCTTTCTGCATAAATATCTCCTTTTTTCCAAGCCTGAAAAACTTCGCGGGCAGTGATTTTCTCACGCTCGCCCCCAGCCAGCTTGAGCACAAGCGACTCTCCAGGAAGCTCCTCTCTTGCCCTTTCTGCCAGACCCCCTCCACTTGCCCACTGCCGAGCACAACCATAGCCACCGCAAATGCACCGCTCACCTTCAAGGTCAAGGGTGAGATGCCCGAACTCGCTGGCAATAAAATGCGCACCTCTTAAAAGCCTGCCGTCAATTACAATCCCACCACCTAAATCCGTTCCCAGGGCAAAAACAACAAAATTTTTCTGCCCTTTGGCAACACCAAAAACCATTTCTCCCAAAGCAAGGGCATTAACATCATTTTCAACCTGCACCTCAAGCCCAAATTCCTGCTGAAAAATCTGGCGTAAAGGTGCACCAAAAAGCTCAGGTAAATTCCCAGCAACCACCACAATTCCTTTTTCAGAGTCCACAATACCAGGAGAGCCAATACCTATCCCCACCACCTTTTTTCGCTCTTGTTTTGCCTTTTCAAGGATTTTGCGAGAAGCAAGAACAAGACGGTCGAGCAAAAAAGCTTCTTCGCTTTTAGATTCAATCAATTCTGGGAAAAATATTTTACCCTCAGCTGATACCAGCGCCAAGGAGCAATGGCTTGCACCAATATCAATTCCCAGCACATAAATGTCTTTCATCTTGAGCATAAATTTAACATACCTCTAAGATGTGAACAACTTGTCAGTAGGTTATAATCTGGCTAAAATCAGCCAGATGAGCATAAAGTTATTTTCCTTAATTATCCTTTTGAGCTGGCTGAAAATATCACAGGAAGGAATAGAGATTTACTATCAGCCTTCAATGAAGAGGTTTGCTCAAATAATATCCCGCCAGGCACCCAGTGCAAAAAAGCTCCTTGAAAGTGAGCTTGGATTTAAGTTTTCTCAGACCATTGGCATTGTTATAAGCCAAAGCGAGCAGGAGTTTGAACACATTCAACTTGGAGCTGTCCCTGAATGGGCAGTGGCAACAGCAGACCCAGAGCACAATATTATTTATCTGCAACCGCTTGCGCGCACATCAATAGCAGATTTTGCTAAAATATTTCGGCACGAGCTGGCTCATCTTTTTATTCGCAAAAGGCTTTCTGGCAGGGTGGCGCCGAGATGGTTTGAAGAAGGACTGGCAATGATTTTCAGCGGAGAATTTGGCTTTGAGCGATTTACCACCCTTGCCAGCATTGGCTTAAGCGGAAAATACCTGCCCTTTGAAAGACTTGATAGCGCTTTCCCCTCTTCTGGAGCGCAGGCGCGAATTGCTTATCTGGAAAGTATGAGCTTTGTGGGATTTATTATGGACGAGCTGGGAGAAGATGGATTTCAACGCCTTCTTGATGAGCTCGCTTTAGGAAAAAATTTTTATACAGCTCTGTATAAGCTTTCTGGTCTGCCTTTTGATGAGCTGGTAAAAAAATGGCTTAAAGAGCTTAAATACCACTATGGCTTAATCTTTGCTCTTTTCAGCTCGGGCTCGCTTTGGTTTTTGGTGAGCCTTCTTTTTATCTTGGCTTATCTGAAAAAGCGCAGGGAAGCGCTTTTGAAAAAGAAAATCCTTGAACTTGAAGACCAATACTATGGAGGAGAGCTATGGCACTGAGACCACTTTACGACCCATCTCAGGGCACGATGAGGATTGTTGGGCTGATGAGCGGTTCAGGCACTAACATTCGCAAAATTCTTGAGTATCAGGAGGAGCTTAAGCAAAGGGAAGGTAGATACATATATCAGATGGTTTGCATTTTTTCAGATAATGCGGAAAGCCGAGCAGTGGAGATTGGCAAGGACTATGACCTACCTGTCATTGTTCACGACATCAGCTCTTTTTACAAAAAACGAGGAGCTCCCCGCACAGACCTTAAGCTCAGAGAAGAATTTGACCAGCTAACTGTAAAAATGCTAAGTGTTTTTGAGGCAAAGGTTGCGGTTTATGGCGGATATATGAGCCTTGCCACCAAGCCTTTGATTGATGCCTTTATTGGCGTCAATGTTCATCCTGCTGACCTTTCCGTTGAGGAAAATGGCACAAGAAAATGGACTGGAGCACATGCGGTACTTGACCAGATTAAGGCAGGAGAAAAATTTCTGCGGGCAACAACTCACCTGATTGAGCCAGAATGTGATATGGGAAGAATTTTTATGATTTCAGAGCCAGTGAAAGTGGAAATTCCAGAAGGAGCAGACCTAACTGACCCAGACCAGCTTAAAAAAATCGCAGACCACAACCAAAATCGGCTCAAAGAAAAAGGCGATTGGGTGATTTTTCCAAAAACCATTGAAGAGATTGCC
>CAZQJX010000114.1:0-7684 GCA_964592965.1 uncultured bacterium | reverse complement strand
AGTTGCGTCATTATCAATATTACCGCAGGCACCAACTGTAAATGCGGTGCTGCTATTCTGGATGTTCACACCAAATGTGCAATTGCTAAATGAAATTGATGAGCCTAAGCTATTTTGATAAACAATTGTACTGTTGCAAGCATAAGCATATCTTGTCTTTCCAGTTGGTGCCCAGTCAGCAATAGACAGGCAGTTGAGATAGGTGCATCCATCTACGACCGTGCAGACGCTTCCAGCACCTGTGGTGGTTTGGGTATAAGGATAGAAGTTATTATCACTGAAGTATGCAACATAGGCAGTATAAATAGCACCCAGGTTCTGGCGTGCCTCACTCTGCTTGGCACGAGCCTGGAAACGCAGGAAGTTCGGAATAGCAATCGCTGCCAGAATTCCAATAATCGCAACCACGATCATCAGCTCAATCAATGTAAAACCTTTTTTGTTCTTTTTCATCTTCTCCCTCCTTTAGAAGTTTTTGTTGAATTTTTAACCAGCTCACCAGTTCTTCAATCTTTTCTCCGCTTTTACTACCACCCCCTTTCTAGCTAATTTTTTCAATTTTTGTTATCGCTTTTTGATAACATTTTCTTAAACCCAATTCTCTATTTATTTTTGAAAGCAAGGCTTGTGCCAAATAAAACACAGAATTTACCTTAATTTTTCTTTTAAAATCAATGTGTTATTTAAGAAGATTTTTCGCTGATGAGCTTTCTGACACAATCCTGACAATAATTTGACAATTTTTGTCAGCTATCATCACATCAGCCAGCGAAGATGAGACGCAAACTCACTGAACGGGTCAATCTCATCTCCTCTGCCCCAATATGCTTTTTTCATATAATAAAGGGCAGAATGATAAAGCTCAAAATTCCTTCCCAGCTCATAAAGAAGTTTTTCTGGTGGATATTCAAAGGTTGGCTTGATTTCGCTAGCATAGATATATGAGTTTTTTCCGCTCTCTAGGTAAAACTCATAAAATCCCCAGCGCCTGAGGTATTCTTGAAAGAGTCCGGTCATAAACAGGGCGAAATCGCCAATTCGCTTGCTCAGCCAGTATTCCCAGAACCTGCTGGAGCCTCGCTCCAGCTTTTTTATATCCTCACGATGAGCAAGCATCTCCACCAGCGTGCCCAGGCGCTTGCCTTTAAGGTCACGAATCTGATAGAGTTTATCCGTGCGGGCAAATTCCACCAATACCTTGACAATATAGCCAATTAGCTCTGGGTCACGAATTCCCAAGTCCCAAAAACTTTTTGAAACCAGCCTGGTGAAAAACCGTTCCAGTCGCTCGCTCATTTTTTCTCCATCTCCTGGATAAGTTTGTTGATTTCTTGGCTGAAGGTGAGGTTTTCGTTGGTCACTCTGAGCCTCTCGCAAAGCACCTTGGCAAAAGATTTATAAAACTTTCGCTCAAGCTCTTTGTTGCCGGCAATTAAATTCTGAAAATCAGTTATGTTGATAATCAGGCATTCGCTTTCCTTCTCAGCAATAACGCTTGCGCTTCTCGGCGCTCGGTCAACCAAGCTGATTTCTCCAAAATACTCTCCCTCTCCCAGATAAGCAAGGATATGCTCATCGCCAAAAGAATCCTCTTTAACCACCTTTACCAATCCCTTTTTAATCACATAAAGCCCATCTCCTTTGGACTTCTCCTTAACAATCACTTCCCCGGGCTTATACTTTTTGCTTTTTGCCACCATACTTATGCTTAAAAGTTCGGTTGTCTTAAAATCCCGAAAAATCGGTATTTGCTTTAAATACCTTACATCTTCCATTTTTTATCCTTTAAGCACTGCCCGGGGAATCATTCGGCAAACAGGTTCTGCTAGATTGGCTTCAACTACGCTTTCAATTACTAGGTCAATATCTTTATAAGCCATTGGTGCTTCTTCTTTAATTGCCCGCCTATCCTCACAAATAAGATATATCCCTTGCATACTTCTTGCAAATTCCTCATCGCTTACCGCGCCTGCCCGCTTCTTTTTGCCCCTTGCCTGGGTTCGGCTCATTACCCTGCCTGCGCCATGATTTACGCTTGAAAGAGTAAGCTCGCTCTCATCTCTTCCCACCAGAAAATAGCTCGCAGTTCCCATAGAGCCAGGAATAAGCACTGGCTGACCGCAATCTTCAAAAATGGTGCCTTTCATTCTGCTGGGTCCAAAAGCCCTTGTCGCTCCTTTGCGATGAACCAGCAAATTCCTGCCATTGTGTCGCTCAAACTTGGCAATATTGTGAGGCACATCATAGATAAGATTAATGGGAATATCTCCCAAAACCCTCCTCAGCGCTCCTTTAATCAAAACCGCCATCAAATGCCGATTAGCAAAAGCAAAATTAGCACCACAGCACATCGCAGATAAATACCTCTGCCCCTCTTTGCTATCAATAGGAAGGTAGCAGAGCTGGTTGTTCGGTTGCTTTCTTCCGTGGGCATCATCCCATTTTCTCGCCAGCTTCATATAGTCATCGCCGATCTGATGCCCAAATCCCCTGCTTCCTGAATGAATCATAATCACAAACTGCCCTTCAAAAATTCCAAAGCGCTCTGCCAGCTTTTGATTATAAACCCGCTCAACCTCTTGAAGCTCAATAAAATGATTGCCACCGCCTAAAGTGGCAAGCTGGTCAATACCCCGTTCAATTGCAGTTGCACTTACATAGCTGGCATCTCCGGGCATAGACCCGCCTTCTTCAATGCGTGAAAGGCATTCCTGCTCCTCTTGGTCATCCCAAAAATCCCAAACCCTATGCCCGCGTTTTTTTACCTGAAAAAGCCCAGCAACACCGCGCTCAATTACCAGCTCAAAGTCTTTGCGGGAAAGCTCAACATTGCTTTTTCCTTCCCCTAAAGGGATGTAGTTGTGAATTATATGTGCGAGCTGGCTGGGATTGACATCTTTGATGGAAAGAGGAGTGGTAAGAAGCCTCATTCCGCAGTTGATATCATATCCTACAGCTGCCGGCACAACATATCCATCAAGCGCAACCACACATCCTATGGGAACGCCATATCCTTGATGAATATCTGGCATACCCCAAACTTCCACCACGCCTGGAAGCCGGCAGGCATCTTTTAGCTGGCGGAGCGCTCCCTCTTCAATCTGAATGCCTTTTCGCGCCAGAATTCGCGCGCTTATCTTCATTCCATTTTCCTGCTCCACCAAGATGATATTTTCATCTATCCTTTTCATAGCCATACCAATCAATAAGGATAATTTATCTGAATAAGCTTGACAACCACCTGCCTAAACTTTGACAAAGCCCCCTAGTGATTTTATTCTTTTTAAACAATGATTGAAAAGCTAATAAATGAAAAATACGGCGCAGGGTTTGGGAATTATCCTCTTAAAAAAGACCTGCCAGCAATCATCTTTGTTCATGGCGCAGGTGGCTCGCACCTGATGTGGCTTGGTGAGCTGGAATATTTTAAAAAAGATTACAATCCTGTTGCTGTAAATCTTCCTGGACACGGTCTTTCTCCACCACCTGCCAGCACCACCATTGAAGGCTATGCTAAATTTGTGCTTGAGCTCGCAGATGCGCTCGAGCTTGAGCGGTTCTTTCTCGTCGGGCTGAGTATGGGCGGTGCCATAAGCCAAGAGATTGCTCTTCAGGCGCCAGAGCGATTGCTTGGACTTGCGCTTTTAAGTACAGGGGCAAAGCTTAGGGTTTTTCCAGAGCTGTTTGATATTATTCGCAATAACTGGCAGGCATATCTTAAGCTTTTTCCAGACTGGGCATTTTCCAAAAACGCATCCCCACAGGTGATTGAGCAATCGCTCAAGGAGCTTTCAAAGCGCGACCCTGAGGTGGTGGAAGCAGACTTTCGCGCCTGCGATGCATTTGACCGATTAAATGAAGTTAAAAATATAAAAGTGCCCACCCTGATTATCTCTGCCAGTTTAGACCGCCTCACTCCACCCAAATACAGCGATTATCTTCACGAGCAAATTCCTGACTCTGAGCTTGTGCGAATAGAAGATGCAGGGCATATTGTTAATCTTGAAAAGCCCAAAGAGGTAAAAGAGGCACTTGCGCGATTTTTTCAGAAAATTTTAAAAAATGCTGGAGAAGAAAAATGACCTTAAAGGATTTGCTTGAGCGAGCCAAAAAACAAAACCGTCCTGTTTTCTGGGACGGTGCAATGGGCACTCAGCTTATTGCTCGTGGTTTGGGCGGAAAGGTATCGGAATTTTGGAACCTGGAAAAACCTGAGGTAATTGAGCAAATCCACAGAGACTATATGGAAGCAGGCGCAGAGGTTGTCCAGACCAATACCTTTGGCGGAAACCGAATCAAGCTCAAAGGCGCTGGTCTGGAAGATAAAGTCCAAGAGATTAACCGCCGAGCAGGAGAAATCGCCAAAAAAGCAGTGCAAGGTAAAGCGCTGGTCGCAGGCGATATCGGACCCACTGGTGAGATGATGTCGCCAATGGGCAGTCTCACGCCCGAGCAGGCAGAAGAGGTTTTTGCTGAGCAAGCAAGCGCGCTTTTGGAAGGCGGTGTTGACCTTTTCAGCATAGAGACAATGTTTGACCTTGAGGAGGTGCGCTCTGCTATTCGTGCGGTTAAAAAGGTTGCGCCCCACTTTCCAGTGGTCGCGCATATGACCTTTCGCAAAACCTCACGCGGTTTTTTCACAATGATGGGCGTGACTCCAAAGCAGGCAATCTCTGCTATGCTGGAAGAGGGGGCAGACCTGGTGGGAGCAAATTGCACCATTGGTCCTGCTGAGATGGTGGAGCTGGTAAGAGAAATGCGTGCCTATACCTCTGCTCCACTGATTGCTCAGGCAAATGCAGGCAGTCCCCGACTGGAAAATGGAAAAGAAGTTTATGAATTTAGCGCTCAGGAATATGCTGAATATGCGCCTAAAATCTTTTCCGCAGGAGCAAATGCCATTGGCGCCTGCTGTGGCTCAACTCCAGAATTCATTAAGTTAATTGTTGAAAAATTCATCAGCTAGCCTGCGATGGAGATTAATGCTCAAACTCGGCTCTGTATTCTCATTGGCAATCCAGTAGAGCATTCGGTCTCTCCGCAGATACACAATTCTGCTTTTCAGGCGCTGGGATTGAATTATGTATATCTTGCTTTTCGGGTGATTGACTTAGAAGGAGCGGTTCGGGGAATAAAAGCGCTTGGCATTCGTGGCGCGAGCGTGACCATTCCATACAAAGAAAAAATTATTCCTCTACTTGATGAGCTGGACGATTTGGCTCAAAAAATCGGTGCGGTAAACACGATTGTTAATGAAGACGGCAAATTAATTGGCTACAACACAGATGGCTTGGCGGTGTATCAATCTCTGTGCGCCTATGGCTTTGAGCCAAAAGATAAAAAAATAATTCTTTTGGGCGCCGGTGGTGCCAGCAGGGCTATTGCTTTTGTTCTTGCTCAAAAACTTGGCAGTGGTGAGATGATAATTTTCAATCGGACTTTTGAGCGAGCTAAAAATCTTGCCCAAGAGATTAAAGCAAAACTTAAAGCAAATGTTCGGGCTATGTCTTTAGATGATGCTCTGCTTGCCCAAGAGATAAAAACCGCAAAAATCCTAATCAATGCCACTTCTTTAGGAATGACGCCAGAGGTGGAAAAAACCCCAATTCCTAAAAACCTGCTTCATTCTGATTTATGCGTGTTTGATATTGTCTATAATCCTGCCAAAACCAGGCTTTTAAGCGAGGCAGAAAAAATAGGTGCAAAAATCATTGCTGGAATTGAAATGCTTGTCCGACAGGCAGGAGAGCAGTTTCGGCTCTGGACCGGCAAACCTGCCCCACTTGAGCTTATGTTTGAAAAAGGTAGGTCAGCGCTTGAGAAAATAACCAAACAGGACTTGACGAGTTAAGCTAAATCGGATAATTTTTAGCAGATTTTAAAAGGAGGTCAACATTGGCAGGAATCGCAGTTATTCACAATCCTTTTGCTCGGGGAAATCTTCGCCGACCTGGGATTGTTGAGCAAATCAAAAAAACAATTGATGAATTCGGGGAAGTAATTGTCACCAGAAACATTGAGCAACTTCCTGAAGTCGCCAAAGAGCTTTTGAAAAAAGAAATTGAAATTTTAGGGATAAATGGCGGAGATGGAAGCCTTCATCTTACTCTCACTGCTTTAATTAAAGTCTTTAAAGAAAAGCCCTTGCCAAAAATCGTTGCCCTGCGAGGAGGAACAATGAACACAATGCCCAATTCTGTGGGCTTAAAAGGAAAGACGCTGAGCATCCTTAAAAGACTGATTGAAAAATACAAGCAGGGCGAACCGCTACAAACAATAAAACAGCACCTTGTCAGATTAAATGAGCAATATGGGTTTATGACAGGCGCAGGACTTCCGCCTAATTTCCTCTCTGCTTATTACGGCGGAACTTCTACCGGTCCTTGGCAAGCAGTTAAGGTGATTGTTCGGGCAATTGGCTCCGCTTTGGTTCAGGGTCCTTATATTAAATTTTTGTTTGAGCCAGCTAGATGCCGAATTGAAATCAAAGGAGAAGAACTTCCACCCAAAGAATTCACCGCCATACTCGGCTGTAGCATACGAGAGATTGGTCTAGGATTTACTCCAACTCCCAGAGCTTATGAAAAACCCGGGCATTTCCATTTCATCGCCACTACTCTCTCGCCTTTTAAAGTGATACCACGAATCCCAGCCATTTGGCTGGGAAGGGAGCTAAAACATCCTGAAGTCTTCTCAGAGGTAGCTGACAGGGTTGTTCTCACTCCGCTTGGCAATATGCGCTATATGATTGATGGAGAAATCTACGAGACCGAAAAGCCAATTGAAATGGCTTGCGGTCCCACCATAGAGTTAGTTAAAGTTTGAGCTGGAGGTGAAAGATGTCAACCGCTCGTGTTGCTGTAATTGGTGGAAGCGGGCTTTATGAGATGAGCGGATTTGAACTGATTGAAGAAAAGGAAATTAAAACACCTTTTGGTCCGCCCAGCGATAAAATCGTAATCGGTAGGCTGGAAGGAGTGGAAATAGCCTTTCTTCCTAGGCACGGAAAGGGACATTTTATTCTTCCCAGCGAAATCAACTATCGGGCTAATATTTGGGCACTGAAAAAGCTTGGCGCAGAGTTTATTATTGCCTCTGCTGCCTGCGGTAGCCTGCGGGAGGATATTCACCCCGGAGACATTGTCATCATTGACCAGTTCATTGACCGCACCAAAAGAAGAATTGATACCTTTATGGGAGAAGGCATTGTTGGGCATCTGGTTTTTGCAGACCCGATTTGCCCGGTGCTGGCAGATGTTCTTTATGAATCTGCTAAAAGCCTTGGGCTTCGTGTGCACAAGGGCGGAATCTATGTCTGCATAGAAGGTCCGAGTTTTTCCACCCGTGCTGAGAGCAGGCTTTATCAGAGCTGGGGAGCTGATGTTATTGGAATGACCAATCTTACAGAAGCCAAGCTGGCACGCGAAGCAGAAATCTGTTATGCCAGCATTGCCCTTTGCACAGATTATGACTGCTGGCGCCAGACCGATGAGGTGGTGACCATTGAACAGGTGCTGGAAGTTATGCGCAAGAACATTGAAAACTGCCAAAAAATTATCCGTGAGGCGATTAAGCGCCTTCCTAAAGAACGCACCTGCTCCTGTCCAGACGCAATGAAAAACGCCATCATCACCGACCCTCAAAAAATCCCAGAAAAAATCAAAAAAGACCTGGAGATTATTAT
>CAZQJX010000113.1:0-7779 GCA_964592965.1 uncultured bacterium | reverse complement strand
CCAAGATGGTCACCAAACGCATCAAATTGGAAGAAGTGCCAGAACATATAAAGCTTCTTCAGACCGACCGAAAGCATTGTAAAATAACCTGCGTGATGGATTAAACTGAAACTAAAAGGAGGAAGAAAATGAAGAAGATTAGTTTGAGCATCTTAATAGCAGTTCTCGGAATAATATTTGTATTGACTAGCTGTGGTGGAGATAATGAGGAAGATTCCTGCCCTAATATTGATGGTAACTATAATGTAAGCAAACAGGTTCAGGAAGCAAAAATCTGGGATAGTCAAGGTAACCAGACCACTCTTTCCAACACTCAAGGGTTAATTACTACCGATACAACCCTTAACATTACTCAAATGGGCTGTGACCTTATTGCAACTGAAAAAGATGATACCAACAATATCACTATCCCCTATACAGGATGGGTTGATTCAGACAATTATTTTGAGCTGGAAATACAAAGCCCTGATGACCTTGCACTTAATATCACCCTTGACATTCCCCAAGTAGGTCCCACAACCTGCAAGTTTACAGGATATATTGACTGGAGCGGTGATGTTGATGGTAATAATCTTTCTGGCGAAATTATTTATGACTTAGATAAACATTCAGACGAAACCCAACAGGCTTGCCCAGAATCGCTCCAAATTCGTGCAACTTTTAGCGCAAATAGATAAAAAACAAAGGAGCTTCAAGCCAATGCTTGCCTGCGTTTTTGAGGGAGAGGGAAAGTATGAGCTAAAAGAAGTTCCTGAGCCTAAGATAGAAAAGCCCAATCAGGTGCTTTTAAAGGTTCTTTGTGCCAGCATCTGCGGAACAGATATTCAAATTCTCAAAGTTCCGCCAGGGCATCCTGCTAATCCGGGTATTATTCTCGGACACGAATATGTGGGAGAGGTGGTTGAGGTAGGAAGCGATTGCCATTTTTTAAGACCGGGCGACCGAGTAGCAGTTGACCCTAATATTCCCTGCGGATGTTGCTCTTATTGCCAGAAGGGTCAGCATAATATGTGCATAAATATGACCACCTTAGGCATCTTTATCAACGGCGGATTTGCTAAATATAATGTCGCGCCAGAATCCCAGCTTTATAAATTTTCTTCTGAGCTTGAGCCAGAATATGCGGTTTTTGCAGAGCCCTTAAGCTGTGTGCTTAATGCTTTTCGCAAAATCAGACCCAATCCGGGCGAGACAGTTCTGGTTCTGGGTGCAGGTCCAATTGGACAATATTTTATTCAACTTTCCCGACTGGCAGGAGCAGGCAAGGTTTTCGCCTCTGAGCCAATGGAGATGCGCAGAAAGCTAGCAGAGCAAAGCGGAGCAGACCGCGTAATTGACCCGAACAGCGAAGATTTAATTGACATCATCTTCACAGAGACCAAAGAAGGAGTTGATATTGTTATTGATGCAGTGGGAACTTTAGCAGATTTAACTATAAAAGTCTGCGCCAGAGGCGGAAAAATACTTTTATTTGGGCAAAATCAGTTAGCTAAAGCGCAAATCGCCCAGAATGATATAACCCGTAAAGAACTCAGCATTTTTGGCTCTTATATTGCTCTCCATACCTTCCCTGAAGCAATCCGAATTTTAGAGAGCAGACGACTCAAATTAGACCATCTTATTACCCACAGACTTGCGCTTAAAGATATTGGTCAAGGGTTTGATGCTATGCGCAAAGGAGAGGCAATAAAGGTGATTATTTTCCCCTAAAGCTAAATTTTGGGCAAAATGAAATTTTTTCTTTACAAATTCTGTAATTTGGGCTATTAATTAAATCATCTTCAACGAGGGGGCAGGCTAATGAAAAGAGCTAAAGGGAGCGTGCTTATAGATTTTGTCAAGACCATTCGCGCGGATAAAACTGGTGCTTATGATTCTTTGCTTACTGCTGAAGATAAAGAGATAATCAGCCAGAGAATTCTTCCCAGTGCTTGGTATCCTTTTGAAACTTTTAAACGATGTTTTAATGCTGTGTTTGAGATTCTGGCAAAGAAAAACCTAGAGCAGGTGCGCAAATGGGGAAGGATTTATGGAGAAGCTATTATGGGAAGCATCTATAAGGGACTGCTCAAGCAAGGAGAGCCAAAAGAATATCTTAAAAAATATGAAGTTTATATTAAAAACTTTTTTGATTTCGGAAGCATAGAGGTTGAAGAAGAGGGAGAAAATCAGGTGCTGTTGCACATAAAAGGCTTTGACCCTGAGTTTGTCCCGCTTTACTATATGATGTATGGCTGGCTGGAAAGAACCCTTGAGCTATGCGGAGCGAAGAAGATTCAAGGTGAATTTGTCAAGAAAAGTTGGGAAGGAGCTGATGAGACTGCTATTCGCTTCCGTTGGGAAATGTAATCATCTTTCTTGACGCCTCTCTCTTCCCCAAAGATAATAATTTCAAATGCTTAAACTTAAGCAGGTCTCTCTTACTCTTGAAGGTTATAAAATTTTCTCTCAGCTTAATTTTGAGCTTCAAAAAGGAAGTGCAGTTGCCATTATAGGACCCAGTGGAGCAGGCAAGACGCTTTTTTTAAAATTATCAGCAGGGCTTATTCCGCCGACTACAGGTAGCATATATCTTTTTGAAAATGATTTGACAAAGCTGGGAATGCTTCAGCTTCAAGCCTTAAGGCAAAAAATAGGCTTTTCTTTTCAGCAATCTGCTCTTTTTGATTTTCTTTCTGTGCGGGAAAATATTGCTTTTACCCTTCGCCATTCTCTGCGCTGGGAAAGCGAAAAGATAGATAAAAAGGTAAATTTTCTTCTTAAAGCCACTGGACTGGAAGATGCCAAAGATAAAATGCCACACGAGCTTTCTGGCGGAATGAAAAAGCGGGTCAGCCTTGCAAGGGCGCTAGCTCATAATCCTGAGCTACTTTTTTGTGATGACCCCACAGCAGGACTTGACCCAATAACATCTTCTGCCATCGCTCATTTAATTAAAGAATTAAGGCAGGAGTTTAACTTTACTTTGCTTTTAGCAACTAATCAGTTAGCTACTATTCGCAGACTGGTTGATGATGTTTATTTGCTTTATCGGGGCAGGCTGGAATACATTGGTAAATCAAAAGAGCTGGAATTTCAGGCAGATAAAAAATGGGAATTTTTACTAGGTGAATAAAATGATTGTTTATAAAAAGGTCTGGAAAAGTTTTGACAGGCAAGTGGTTCTAAAAGACCTTGACCTTGAAGTTAAAAAAGGCGAGATATTTTTTATTCTTGGAAGAACAGGAGCGGGAAAGACTGTTTTGATTAGGCTTCTTGTGGGATTGATTAAGCCAGACCGGGGAGAGATATGGCTGGAAGGTAAAAGAGTGGATTTAATGGATGAGAACGAGCTTAAGGAGCTGAGGAAAATCTGCGGAATGATTTTTCAGTTCCCGACTCTTTTTGATTCTTTAAATGTTTTTGAAAATATAGCTTTTGGCTTAAGAAGGCATTATCAGCTTTCCGAAGAGGAGATTGAGGAGCGAGTAATTAGGCTTTTGGAGCTGGTTCATCTTGAAAAGCACATTCTTTCTTGGTTTCCTTCCCAGCTAAGCTTTGGTATGCAGAAAAGAGTAAGCCTTGCCCGAACAATAGCGCTTGAGCCAAAGTATCTGCTTTATGATGAGCCCACCACCGGGCTTGACCCTATCACTGCCCGTCAGATTAATAAGCTTATTGTTGAGCTTCGGGATAAGCTGAATGTAACCAGCATTGTTGTAAGCCATGATATGGAAAGTATGTATCAGATAGCTGACCGAGTCGGGGTTTTGGAAGGTGGAAATTTTTTGACTATCACCACACCAGCTGAGCTTGTAAAAACTGAAAATGATTTTATTCAAAAATTTCTGGAGGCAAGCTTTTGAGAGAAAGAGTTATTAATTTGCTCAGCTTGGGAATCTTTCAGCTTTTGGGAAGGATATTTATTGGACTTTTTGAGCTTATTCAGGGGATTGGCTCGCGGGTTATTTTTCTTTGGAGAATAATTATAGCATTAGCAGACCGACCTTTTGAGGTAAGGGAACTAATTATCCAGCTTTATCTAGTAGGAGTGCGCTCCTTGCCAATAGTGGTGGTAAGTGGATTTTTTGTTGGTGGGATTGTTGCTCTTCAATTTAATTATGCCTTAAGTATGTTTAAGGCTCAGGTTTATCTGGGCGGAGTCACTACCTCTGGCTTGTTAAGAGAAGTTGGACCTGTGCTTGTTGCCATAATGATAACCACCAGAATCGGAGCTTTCATTTCCGCAGAAGTGGGAACTATGAAGGTCACCGAGCAGGTGGAAGCTATTCGTTGTTTGGGGCTTGACCCTATCTCAACCCTGATTGTTCCCAGATTTTTAGCTGTGGTCATAATGGTTTTTTTGCTTACTATTTTGGGGCTTTTGGTGAGTCTTGCTGGTGGAGCTATTGTATCTAATCTTCTTTTGGGGATTAACTTTAGCTATTATCTGGTTAATCTAAAAAAACTAACTACTGTGTGGGCGTTTCTTGCAGGAACCATAAAGAGCTTAATCTTCGGTATTCTTATAGCTACTATTGCCTGCTATGAAGGCTATTTTGCAGAAGAAGGAGCACAAGGAGTGGGAAAAGCTGTTCATCGAACTTTGGTTTATGCCTCTATTGCTGTTTTTCTCTCTGATTACATTGTAGCTGCGATTGCCTCTTTAACCTTTAGTCTTGCAGAGAATATAGAATTTATTATCAAGACCTGAAATGACCGAAATTATTAAAAGAAGAATCAAAAATCCCTATCTCAAGGCAGTTCTTTTGGCTTTGCTTGACCTTCTTTATATTGCCCGGCTAGGAATAAGCTTTGAAAGTGTAGGTAGGAATGCTCTTAGATTTTTTGAGGTTATTGGTGGGATAGTTTGGATGTTCTTGCAGTCGCTTTTTCAGCTTGTTCTTCCACCTTATCGGGTTCGTGAATTTTTCAGACAAATGATGATTGCTGGTTGGCAGAGCATTCCTTTAATTGGAGTGGTGCTTGGATTTATTGGCTTGATTACTATTTTGGAGCTTAATTTCCAGCTTTATCGGGTAATTGGAAATATAGATTATGTTCCTGGCTTTGCTGGGATACTAATTTTTAGGGAATTCGGTCCCACTGTTGTTTCAGCAATGTTTGCTGCAAGAGTGGGAGCAGGTTGGTCTGCGGAAATCGCTAATATGAAAATTACAGAACAGATTGATGCAATGGAGCTTGCTGGTGTAAATCCTTTGCATTTTCTGGTCGTGCCTAGAATTATTGCCAGCTTTTTTATGCTTTTTTCTTTATGTGTTTTGGGCGCAAGTTTTGCCTTTTTTGCTGGCTGGCTTATAAGTATGCATAACTTTAGCTTCTGGCAATATTACTTAACAATGGCAAAATTTACCAAATATACAGACCTTGCCAGCCTGTTTACCAAATCTTTGGTATTTGCACCAGTTGTTCCAATTACCTCTGCTTGGTATGGACTTCGTGCTCGCGGGGGAGCAAGAGGGGTTGGAGAAGCTACCACTAAAGCTGTGGTAACATCTATTTTAATCATCATCATTCTTGACTTCATCCTCAATTCTATAGCTGACAAACTCCTTCATATTGTGCTAGAATAGCAAAAGCGATGAATAGGTTTAGCTTAGAGGTAAAGGTAGGAATAGTTGTTAGTGTAACAGTTGCTCTTATTTTAGTTTTTCTTTTCTTCCTCAGCGGATACAATCCCTTTGCCAAAAGCTATAGAATTTATGTGCTTTACAACTTTGCAGGGGGAATTGAGCTGGGAAGCCCTGTGAGAGTAGCTGGAGTTAAAGTTGGCAAAGTTGACCAGATAAAGTTTTTTGAGCCCGGTCATAAGTTCCAAGGCGAACCTGTTTCTATTTCTATTCGCCTGCTTATTGACCGAAGGGCACAATCAATGGTTCGCAGGGACTCAAAATTTTACATCAATATGGCAGGCATCATCGGAGAGAAATATATTGAAATCACTCCCGGAAGCCAAACCGCTCCTGTTTTGGAAAACGGCGAAACAGTGCGTGGAATTGACCCGCCAAGATTGGAACAGTTTTTAAGTCAGGGATACGGTGTGTTTGAGAAAATAAGCAAAAAACTAGAATCCATTAGCGAAAAAGATAAAGAGAAATTTAAAAAGATGTTTGAAGACCTAGCTTGTCTAGTAGAAAACCTAGCAAAGTTTAGTCGGTCAATAGAGGATTTAACAAAACAAGCCCAGAAAATTCAGGGCTTGGTCAATCAAACTCAATTGCTTTTAACCAACCTCAATTTACTTCTTGAGCCAATTGTTCCTAAAACTCCAGAGCAAGCAAAGCAATATCAGGCACGATTGGACCAACTCTCAGATACCATCAACCATCTTTCTTCCCTTGCCGAGCGCCTAGACCGTGCCAGTGCTCGGCTTGAGGTTGAGCTGGAAGGTGTGACCAAAGAGAGCATAGAAAGAACCATTCGCCAAATCCTTCAGCAGGAAGGAATTACCATCAATGTTGGCACTGTCATAGGCAAGCCCAAATACCCTCCCCTACCAACCCAAAATCAAAATTCCTCTGGAGACAAATAAATGGAAGAGAAAGTAATGCACTTAATGCGAAGAGGAGCTATTACTTGCACCGAGGAGACAAGCATTAGAGAAGTGGCACAGATTATGGTTGTCAATCGCATAAGATACTGCGTGGTGGTAAATTCTGCTCATGAGGTGGTAGGAATTATCTCTGCCCGAAGCATCTTAAAAGCGTTCGGTAAAGACCTGGATAAAACCAAAGCAAAAGATATACTTCTCCCTTACACCATTACCATTTATCCATCATCTCCTCTTAAGCAGGCAATTGATATAATGCATAAAAAAAGAATTGAGCATCTTATTGTCGTATCTGACAAGCCAGGAAGCAAAGCTGTTTTAGGAATTCTCCACGCTTCGGATATTGTTAGCAAAATGGCAGATTCATAAAAGGGGGAAAAAATGAAAGTATGCGACTTAATGCACAAAGGTGTTATCTTCTGCTATCCTGACGATACTGCAAAAGATGTCGCAAAAATGATGAAAGAAAACCAAATCCGCTCAGTAGTGGTAATAGATGAAACAGGAGAGGTTTGGGGGCTTGTTTCCATAATGGAATTAATTTCCCTTTATGGCAAAAATCTTGAAGAAATTCGTGCAGAAGATATTATGCGTCCTTATAAAATTGAGATCAATCCTCAATGGCCTATTGAAAAAGCTATTGAAATAATGCAAAAAAGAAAAATAGAACATTTGATCATCATTGACCCTTACGCAGGACCAAAAAGACCAGTGGGAATTTTAACTAGCTTTGACATTGTCCAATATATGTCCGGACTGAAAACAGGCACCTACGAGCACCAGCTTAAAATCTCTTCCTGATTTATTACAAATTTTTCCTATCAATTCAGTTTTTGCTTTCTAATTCTTTTCTTAAAATTTGTAATTCTTTCGGTGACTCTTGTAAAAGTTTCTTAAGAAATCTTCTGAAATTATCTAATTTACTATTTATTTCTTTGTGCAAACTTTTAGGATTTTTTGGGAGGTCAAAATCTATTGGATTTACGCCAACATTTTTTGCCACTCTTAATATCCAATCCTCAAGTCTTGGATTTAGTAAAATAATCTTGTTATTTCGGACAGAGTCATAACAAATTTCAAGTTTTAAATCGCTATAATTGTTTATTTTGCTAAGATTTTTTAAATAAGGGGGCTGGCTAGAAGTTGGATCTTTATCTAAAAGAGCTATTTTATCCTTTTCATTTTCTAATCTTTTACAGATTTCCGACTTATTGTCTCCATGTTTAGGC
>CAZQJX010000112.1:0-7896 GCA_964592965.1 uncultured bacterium | reverse complement strand
TCCACCAGGCAAAAATCAATCCCAAAAAAGAGGCAATATAAGCAATGCTCATTCCGATGAGCTTTCCGCCACCAGATTGAATGAAATTTACCCAAGCGCTCTGCTCGTTCATTTCATCTCCTCCCATCTTGATACACGCTCAACATGCTCAAGGAATTCCGCCTGCCGGCGCTCATACTCATCAGAGACCGCTTTAAGCTTAGGGTCTATAACCCAATACATAAGCGCTACACAAACCACACCAGCTCCCATAACAATAAACCCAACAGACTCAAGTAAAAGCACCTGCGCCAAACCAATGGAGCAAAGAATATACCCTAACGGCGAGAGTATGCAGGCAACAAGGTCTTCCCAACCCCATCGCTCTGCCTGCTCAGGAGTGTATTTTCTTGGCATCTTTTCCTCCTTTTATTCCTTGATTAATCCCATCTCCACTGCTTTTTTATGAATAGGCTTCCACCAGCCAAGCGGTCTTGCCATTACATAATATTTTACCAGATGTCCTTCATCTTCTGGTGGTGTGAGAAGCGTGATTGGAAAATAAATGAGAAAAGTCAGTCCCATAAGAAGCCAGAATTGAATATAATCAGGAAGGTCTTTGGGAAGAACACCAAAAGCAGGAAGCACCCAGACAATCAGCCAGCTTATGCCCAGATTGGCAATCCAGCTGGCAAGATATCCCCAAGAATTAAATCTCCACCACACCACCTGAAGGATGCTAGGAAGCCAAATTCCTGCTGCCTGAAGCCAAAGAGCAAAAATAAGCCAGCGGGTAATCTCCTTCATCAAAAGCCCGTAGAAGAACGAGCCGAGCAAAAGCACGAAGGTAGCAACCCTTCCTATCCAAACCAGCCTCTGCTCACTTGCCTTTGGATTTATATAGTGATGATAAAGGTCTCGGGTAAAATAAAGCGCTCCTAAGTTTAAGTGAGTGCTAATGGTGGAAAGATGAATAGCTAAAATCCCAGCAAAAAAGAACCCCACCATTCCCACCGGCAGGTATCCAAATCCCAGCTTATACCAAGCAAGCTCATATTCGCTCATACTTTTTATATGCGGGAAAAGCACAAAAAATCCCAAAATAGCAACCGCCCAAAGAGCATTGCGAATCAAAACCAAAAACCCACCCCACCAGATGCTCCAAGTGGCATCACGAACCGTGCGGGCAGATTGTATTCGCTGTGCCTCTGGATACCAATCAATAAAATTGCCCATACCAACTCCGCCTATCACCGCCATCACCACCATTGTGATGAACCAAAGAAATGGGAAATCTCCTTTGGCAAACCCAGTAAAGGCAAAGGGATTGAGGCGCCATTCCTCTCCTAAACTAGTAAGGTGCTGGACTATTCCGTGCGGACCACCCGCTTTCATAATTCCCCAGATACTGACAATAACTATCATTAAGAATGCAATTACTCCCTGCTGGAAATCCGCCATCACCACTCCCCAGTATCCAGCGCTCAGCACATAAATGGCGCAAAGGCTGGAAAAAGCAACCAGCCCCACCCATTCAGGCCAGCCAAAAATAAGATTGCAAACCTTGCCCATTGCCATACCTACCCATCCAAGCACAAACATATTCATAAACACCTGCCAGCCAGCAAGCCAACCTCTGAGTAGCTCAGAGCCCAAACCTGAATAACGAAGGCTCTGCCACTCCGCCTGACTCATTGCCAGTGAGCGACGAAAAATCCTCGTTGAAACAAATGCACTAATCGCACACCACAGAGAAAAGAAAGTATACCAAAGCCCCCTTATGCCGTGCTTGTAAATTACTCCACCAACCCAAATAGGCGTGTCTGTGGCAGTATGAGTTGCATAAACCGAGCTGGCAGGAAGCCACCAAGGAAGACCCCTCCCTGCTATAAAAAAATCACTCTCACTGCGCTTGCCCAACCGATAAAACAAAAAACCACAGCCTATCATAAGAAGTAAATAAGCGCCTGTCCAAAACCAATCCAAAAAATGAAAGACTACTTTAAACTCACCCATATCTCCCTCCAGAGAGAATTTGTCTCTATTTGATTAACAAATAGAAATATTTTTGTCAAACAAAAAGGTTCTTTTGTCAGGAATTTGTCAAACAGGAACTATTTTGATATTTTACTTTTCAAATAAACCCGAGGGCCGAAAAATGAAAAAAATAATTATTGCTTTATGCGCAGGTATTCTTCTTTTTTCCATCACCTGCAAAAAAGGAGTTGAAACAGCATCCACCCCGCTCCAACAGCAGGCAAAGGAGCATTACCTTAAAGCCAGAAGACTGTTCCTTACCTGCAACCCTGATAATTACCCAGAAGCAATCAAAGAATACAAACTGGCTTTAAGCTACTGGGATGAATACCCAGAGGCGTTGGCGGGCTTGGCAGAAGCAATCTCAATGTGGAGAGGATATAGTCTTGGCGAGAAGGATTTTGGAACCGCATACCGCTATGCCCAAAGAGCGCTTCGGCTTAATCCCAACCTTGCTGATGGATACCGAGCAATGGCAGACCTGTTCAGGCACCGAAGAGATTACGAGCGTGCGCTCCGCTTAATTGAAACCGCCATTGAGCTAGACCCAGACAATGCTGAAAACCTCTATGTAAAAGGAAGCGCACTTATTGCCATTAATCCCCAAGAGGCAGCAAGGGTGCTTATTCAGGCACAGAAACTCAACCCTGAGCTTCCTAAAATATATTTTAATCTGGCAAGCGCTGCTCATAAAATGGGTGAATACGACCGTGCCATTGAGCTACTTAAAAAATATCAATCTATGGTTCCATCAGATGTAGCTACTTATTGCTCTATGGGAATGGTTTATTTAAGTAAAAAAGATAAAGAGACCGACCCGAAGAAAAAAGAACAATATCTAAACCAAGCAATGGAGCTTTTCAAAAAAACCTACGCGCTGAGCGATACCAAAAATAAACCCTGGCAAATATCTTGGGTGCTTTTAAGCCTAAAAACACTTGCCAAAATAGAGCTTGACCGCAAAAACTATCAAATCGCTTTAGATTGGCTTAAAAAAGCAGAAAATGTCTACAATAAAGATTACGAAATCTACTACATCTATGGAGTAATCTATAAAAAGCTGGGCAAAAAATCTCTGGCTAAAAAAAATCTTCAAAAAGCACTTGAACTTAACCCTGATGCGGAAGAGGTTAAAAAAGAGCTGGAAGGTCTTTAATTATCCTACTGCTTTTTTCTTTTTGCCAGCGGACCTAAACTCCAAAATCTTCCAGCCACGCCTCTGCGCCTCTTTTCTCAAAAGCGGGTCTGGATTGACTGCAACCGGATGACCAAAAGCGCTGAGCACCTCAAGGTCAGTAATGCTGTCTGAATAATAGTAAGAATCCTTTAAGCTAATGCGGTTTTCTTCAGCAAATCTCCGAGCATATTCCAGCTTGCCCTTTCCATAACAAAAAGGTTTTTTAAGCCTGCCAGTAAAACGACCATCAACCACTTCCATCTGGTTGCATAGCCAATGATTAATTCCTAAATGCCGAGCAAGAGGACGGGCAAGATACTCGGTTATGGCGCTTAAAATGCAAAGCTCATCTCCACGAGCCCGATGCTCATCAATAACCTGATAAATCTCAGGATAGATATAATGCCTTACCTGCTCCTCAAACCACCGCTCGCAGGTATCTATCATTTCTTTTTCGCTCATCCCTTCATAGCGCCGAGTCACCCGCTCAGTCACTGCTTCAAAATCCAAAAGATTCAATTTATATTGAGCAAGATAAAACATTCCCAGCGCTATCTCCCAGAGTTTATACTCTCCCTTTTTGCGCATATATTGGGCATAAAGTAGCATAGAGCTTTTGCTTAAAATGGTGTAATCTACATCAAAAAACGCACAAGTCTTCATTTTAAATCTCCACCCGCAAGGGTTTTAATTTGCTCGGTTCAATCTCGCCCAAGCCCATTTTGCTTGCAAGGGCAAGATGCTTGATTTCGCTGGGAGAATATTTCCTACCATACCACTTGGAAAGCGAGACCATAAGCGCATCCACTTCCAGCGGATTCGTTCCTGCAACCACAAGATTAAGCCGAGCAAGCGGACCCGGTCCGCCCGGACCACCAGCGGTCATTGCTGTGCTGGCGTCAATTATGGTAAGCTGGGGACGAATTAAACTGGCAAGGTCTGCTATAGCCTGATGGAGATTATAGCGGGCGTGAAATTTCTTGCGGTCCCAAATCAAGCCCATTAAATTTTTCAAACCAAGCGTGACCGTTGTATCAGCATGGGTTTTGGCTCGGGGAAGATTAATGATAAGGTCTGCATCAAGCACAGGCTTAAGCACCCGAACCTTTTTAAGCTCAACCCCTTTTGGCACAGATACTTCTTTGTAAAACTTTGGGTCAGTGAAATACTGAAAGCGAGCTCCCTGCACCTTTTCCATTGCCTGACGAATCCCGCTTCGCAAAAGGCAAAGCGGAGCTGGATAAAGCGGGTGGTCGCAAACTAAAACCTCTTTGGCGCCCGCTTCAACGCACATTCTTGCCACTTCCGCCACCATCTCCGGGTCGGTGTTTGCGCCCCGGTCTCTACCAAAAGCAAAACTCATATTCGGCTTGATAATCACCTTCATCCCCGGCTTGACAAAACGCTTAATTCCACCAAGAAGCTCAATCGCTTTGCGAGTTGCCTTAATCAGCTCTCCTTTAACCACCACCAGCTCTGACTTCTGAGCATAAGATTTTAAAGAACCCAGCAAACCGCTACCCAAAACCAGTGTGCTGAAAGCACTTATCTTAATAAAATCTCTTCTCTTAATCCCATCACTCATTTCCTTTCCCTTTTGCGCACTGTTTTTATTATGATACCTATCTAAAGATAGCCTTGTCAAAATTTTTTGCTAATATAATTAATGATAATGAAGCAAAGCGAGGAATGGGAAGCAGTTGAGCTATATTGTCCACGCTGTCGCGCGCCAAGACCGGTGCGAAAAAGGCTTCTTTTGGTCCTTGCAGATGGAGATAAATACGATTATGTATGCGCGGTCTGCGGTGAAGTAATCGGAGCTAAATTTGACAAAAAGCCAGATAATTTCTCGCGACTGATTAAATAAATCCCTTTATCAGCCCAATTGAAAAAATCTCTCAAAGCTCCTAGTAAATTTTTAATCTTTTAAACAAAGCCCTGAACTTTTTCATTAAAGAACTTTCTCTCACCAACATAGAAAAGCTCCTGAAAGGAGTTTGAAAGCACAGAAAGCCTAAATTATACTTTTCTTTGATGAATCCCACACCTTCTATTGCCATATCTTTTTTGATGGGCTTTTTGAGCTTTTTAACTCCCTGCGTGCTTCCTCTTGTCCCTGCTTATATCTCTTTTATTTCTGGATATTCAGTGGCAGAGCTACGAAAAGGGGAGCTGGGCAGAGAGGCTGGTTTTAAGGTTTTTATCTCTGCTTTATTTTTTGTCTTGGGATTTTCAGCTGTATTTGTGCTTTTGGGCTTGGGCGCAGGTGCACTCGGACAGCTTCTGGCAAGAATAAAACCTGTTTTGATGAGGATTGGCGGACTGGTTGTTATTTTTTTTGGCTTACAACTGGCAGGTGTTTTCAAGCTAATGCCACTGCTTCGAGAAAGGCGATATCAGGGAGAGATACGCTCTCGGGGAATGGCACGGGCGTTCCTTTTAGGGCTGGCTTTTGCCTTTGGCTGGAGCCCTTGCGTGGGACCTATTCTCGGAAGTATCCTTATGCTTGCGGTCAGCAAAGATACAATGATTCAAGGAGCAATTCTTCTGGCTACTTATTCTGCTGGTCTGGCAGTGCCTTTTTTACTCACCGCACTTCTGCTGGACAGGTTCTTCCGAATTTTCAAGCGGATTCAGGCGCATTTCCATAAAATTGAAATTACCGCTGGCATAATCCTGATTTTAATTGGACTCTTAATGGTCATAGGTAGGTTTGACCTGCTAAAATATTACCTAGAAAAGATTTTACCAGAAACATTTTTAAAATGGGGGTAAGAAAATGCCACTTATGTTCGGACCAGCAGGCATTCCTTTAAGCACCCGCAAAAAAAAGCCAGAAGAAGGCGTAAGAGAATGCGCCCGATTGGGATTGGATTGTATGGAGCTTGAATTTGTCTATGGAGTGAGAATGACCGAGGAAGGTGCGCAAAAGGTAAAAGAAGCAGTTAAAGAAACCGGCATAAGGCTCACTGCTCACGGACCCTATTACATCAACCTTGCCAGTGAAGAAGAAGACAAATTAATTGCCAGCAGGGAGCGGGTGCTGGACACAGCCCGAAGGGGATATCAATGCGGTGCAGAAAGCATTACCTTTCATTCAGCTTTTATTCAAAAGCGAAACCCAAAAGAGGTTTTGGAAATTGTTGCCCGAGAATTAAAAATCATTCTGGACACCCTGAAAAAAGAAAAAATTAAAATTGATGTCAGACCCGAGCTAACAGGCAAACCCACCCAGCTCGGTAGCCTTGAGGAGCTTGTTCAGCTTGGCAAAAAAGTTAAAGGAATTCTTCCCTGCATTGATTTTGCCCATCTTTATGCCCGTGAGGCAGGTAAATATAACAGCTATGAGGATTTCTGTGCGGTGCTTGATGCGCTGGTTAAGGCATTTGGCAAAAAGATTCTCAAAAATATGCACATCCACATCTCTGGAATTGAATACACCTCCAAAGGCGAGAAAAAGCATCTTGAGCTGGAAAAATCTGATTTCAACTGGAAGGACTGCCTTCGGGCTCTTGTTGATTATGAGGTTGAGGGATTTTGCATCTGCGAAAGCCCCACCCTTGAGCAGGATGCGCTTTTACTTAAAGAAACCTACCAAAAAATGCTGAAAAGGAAAAAGTGATGGACAAAAAGCAGTTAAAATCTCTTAGTGTTTTGGGGTGGAATTTTGCTCTTCATCTTCTTCGCTCGCTCATTCCAAAAAAGAAGAAAAATCAGGCTGAGGTTTTTAAAGGATATTTCCAGAAGGACTGGATAAGCGCCTTTTCTCCTGAAGAAATAGAGCTGATTTTCAACCTTGAAAACTGCACGGTCTGCGGGCTATGCGACCAAGCCTGTCTTCCTGCTCTTTTAGGAGAGGGGAAATTTTTAGGTCCACAATATCTGGTCTCCTGCTCAGGTCGCTCCCAGCCAGAATATATCTTTGACCTAGAGCATTTTCTTTACTGCACGCTCTGCGGCAAGTGTGAGCAGGTCTGCCCGCAGGAGGTAAAAGTGGCAGAGCTTGCTCTTTTGATGCGGAGGTGGATATATCGGATAGAGCCTGAAAAGCTCTGGGAATGCTTTGGAGAGGTAAAAGAAAACATTGAGCGCTATAAAAATCCTTTTGGAAAAGGAAAAGCAGAGCCTGAGAGCAAGATAAAAAAAGGAGCAAGCATTTTATTTGTCGGTTGCTTTGAAGAAGCTCGGGGAGAGCCCAAGCGCTGGCAGGAGCTTTTGAGCAAACTTGGAATAGATGCTCAGCTTATCACAGGCATCTGTTGTGGTGGTTTTCTGGAAGAGCTGGGCGCTCAGGAGATAGATTTTGGCTTAACCAAGCTGGTTGAGCTTGAGCCAAAAGAAATCATCACCATCTGCCCACATTGCTTTTACACTTTGAACAGAAAGCTGGGGAATAACCTGAAAATAAAATTTATCCTTGAACTGCTTGCTGATAAAAAACTCGCTTTTAACCAAAAGCTGGCTCAGCCAGTGATTTATTTTGACCCATGCTATCTTTCAAAAAAGTCTGGTCTGATTGAACTTCCAAGAGAGATTATCAAGAAAGCTGGCTGGGAAATGATAGAGTATCCTGAAAGCAAAGAGCTTGCTGACTGCTGTGGAGCAGGTGGCGGGCTTTATTTTTATGACCGAGAATTTGCTAAAAAGATAGCAGAGAGAAAAATATCTGAGGCTGTTTCTTTAGGAGCAAAAACTGTTCTTAC
>CAZQJX010000111.1:0-7941 GCA_964592965.1 uncultured bacterium | reverse complement strand
CAGGTTCAGAATCGTTTTCATTCACCTGCTCATATTGGAGATTTTACCATTAATGTGCTAGCAGAAATGAAAGTTAAAGATGTGTTTAAGCCAAAAGCGCTTATACCCATTCCCCGCACTCTACCTTATGCAGAAATAAAGAGGCTGTTTGCAGAATCAACTGAGGAGTGCTTTCCAGTAGTTGATGAGCAGGGAAGGCTGGTGGGGGTTATTAGCTGGGAGCAGGCTCGTCCCATTGCTTTTCAGACAGGTATGGAGAGATTGCTCATTGCTCAGGATTTAATGGTTCCAGCAGTAACGGTCACTCCTGAAAATAGTCTTTATGAAGCACTGGTAAAATTTCTAGAATCTAACCTAGAGGAGCTTATGGTTGTAAGCAGTGAGAATCCCAATCAGGTGTTGGGAGTGATTCGTCATGAAGACCTTATCTATGCATACAATCAGGAGATTTTGCGCAGAAAAAGTCAGGGGTAGAGGAGGCTAAAAATGGGAGCTGATATTGATGTTGGCATTATCGGAGCAGGTCCTGCTGGGCTTACTGCTGGAATATACCTTGCACGGGCAGGAGTATCTCATCGGATTTATGAGCCAGCGGCTCCTGGCGGAATGGTTTTTATGATTCATCAGGTGGAGAATTATCCTGGTTTTCCTGAAGGAATAAGCGGACCTGAGCTGGCATCAAGAATGGAAGCACAGGCAAGAAGGCTCGGCTCTGAAATCGTGCAGGTTGAAATTAAAAAAGTAAGCAAAACCAGCAATGGATTTTTGCTCCAGCGGGCAGATGGCAAAAAAGACCTGTGCAGAGCAGTGATTGTTGCAACTGGTTGCAAACCCCGCAGACTGGGAATAAAAGGCGAGCAGGAATTTTACGGAAGGGGAGTAAGCTACTGTGCGACCTGCGATGGTGCGTTTTTTAAAAATGAGGATGTGGCAGTAATCGGCGGTGGGGATAGTGCGGTTCAAGAAGCGCTTTATCTTGCTGGCATTTGCAGAAAGGTTTATATTGTGCATCGCAGAGACCAGCTTCGGGCAGGTAAGCTATTGCAAAAAAAGGCAATGGAAAAGGAAAATATTGAGCTGGTTTGGAATGCTATTCCTGAGGAAGTTATTGGTGATACTCAGGTTAAGGGAATAAGGCTTCGGGACAAAATGACTGGAAAAGAAAGAAAGCTAGAAGTAAGCGGAGTGTTTGTTTATGTAGGAATGGAACCAACCACAGAGCCGATTAAGGAACTGGTGAAAATAAGTGATGATGGGTTCATTTTAGCAGGAGAAGACACAAAGACCTCTCATCAAGGAATATTTGCAATAGGGGATGTTCGCAAAAAATCCACCCGTCAGATTGTCTCTGCGGTTGCTGATGGCTGTAATTCTGCCCGTGCGGTTGAGGAATTTTTCTTAACCAGCAAATGACCAAAAAGCCTGTAAAAGGCTGGTGCGAGGTAAGTATAGAGGCGCCTGTATTTATTCTTGAGGCAATAGCAGATTTTCTCTCATCGCTTGGAGCTGGAGGAGCGGTTTTTTCTGAGACCAGCCCGCCAAAGCAGGGTTTTGAACGACTGACCGGTTTTCTTGCCTGTGATGATGAGCTTGAGCAAAAACTGACCAAGCTCAAAAATTATATTCACCAGCTCCGACAGCTTTTTCCAGAGCAGGAAATCTCTCGCCTAGAAATTCAAACCATTATTGAGCAAGACTGGCTAAATGCTTGGAAAGAAAGTGTTGTTCCTGCCAAGATAAGTGATAAATTCTGGGTGGTGCCTGAGTGGAGAGAAGTTCCCAATGAAGCCAAACACTCAGGTGCAATGATTATAAGAATGGAGCCGGGGCTGGCTTTTGGAACAGGCTATCATCCCACCACTCAGATTTGCCTTAAATTTATGGAAAAGCTTGTGCCCGAGCAGGCTCAGACCCTACTGGATTTTGGCACAGGCACAGGTATTCTTGCTATTGCAGGTGCTATGCTGGGCGCAAAAACTGTGCTCGCTGTTGATATAGACCCGCTTGCTCTCAAAGTGGCAGAGGATAATATCAAGCGGAATAATCTACTGGGAAAAATTCAGCTCCTTCACGCAGGAGCAGATACCAAAAAGAGATTGAGCGAGAAAAATTTTGACCTGATTGTTGCCAATTTATTTTACAGCGAGCTAAAGCGCCTTCGGGATTATCTGGTTTGGCATTTAAAAAAGGGTGGATTTTTGGTGATAAGCGGAATTTTAAAAGACCAAGCAAAGGATATTCATTCGCATTACAAAAGAATTGGTTTATCAATTTTAGAGGTAAGGGAAGAGCAGGGATGGGTAGGAAGTTTGATGAAAAAAAGCTGAGGAGAATGTTCCGCAGGTTTTATATCTCTCCTCGGAGAATAAAAACCGAAAACGACCAAGCAATAGCTGATATAGATAAAGATACTCTTCATCATATCCGAAATGTGCTCAGGCTCGGCGAAGGTGCTCAGATTGTGCTTTTTGATGGCTCGGGCAAAGAGTATCTGGCAGAGATTATTTTGAGCAGACCTGCCAGAATGAAGGCTAAAATCATTGAGGTGCGCTCTCCCCAAACCGAATCCGAACTTAAAATTATTCTTGCCCAAGCCGTTTTAAGAGAGCAGGCTTTTGATAATGTGCTTGTGGGAGCGGTTGAGCTCGGTGTCAAGCAAATCATTCCTGTTATCACCCAAAGAGTGGTGGTGAGAATTGACCCAAAAGAGATTGACAAAAAAATGTATCGCTGGGAAAGAATAATCAAAGAAGCCTGTGGTCTAAGCGGAAGAACAGAGGTGCCAAGAATTGAATATCCAATACCCTATGACAAATTCCTAGAGCAAAATTTTGACACTTTAAACATTATCCTCTGGGAAAAAGCACCTGGCGGTGAGATTGAAAGCCTGCGAAAAGACCTAACCCCCCTTAAAGAAAAAAACGGAATTCTTCTTCTCTGCGGTCCTGAAGGTGGATTTGAAGATGAAGAAGCTCAAAAAGCCATTGATGCTGGGTTCTGGAGCTGGGGGCTGGGTCCCAGAATCCTCAAAGCAGATGATGCTCCTGTGGTCGCCCTATCCATCCTGCAATATCTCTTTGGCGACCTTTCCAGACCAATCAAATAGCAAGTTTAAACACCGGGCTCTGGCAAAAAATCTTTAAAAATCAATAGGTTATCCTGAAAAAGTTGACTTTGCCACAAAAAACTATATAATTGGCTAGGAAAATAAATATATAACTAGAAAATATCTGGAGAAATTTCAAAAATGAGCGAAAAAAATCCTTTATTTTTGCAGGATTTAATTCTAGCTTTAGATGAGTTTTGGAAGGAACAGGGCTGTTTGATTGACCAGCCTTATGACTTAGAGGTAGGAGCTGGCACCTTTCATCCATCAACATTTTTGCGTGTGCTTGGTCCTGAGCCTTGGAAGGTGGCTTATGTTCAGCCGAGCAGGCGCCCGACTGATGGAAGATATGGCGAAAATCCCAATCGTCTTCAGCATTATTTCCAGTATCAGGTGATATTAAAGCCCAGTCCAATTGATGTTCAGGAGATATATCTTGCCAGCCTAAAGATGCTGGGCATTGACCCAAAAAGCCATGACATAAGATTTGTTGAAGATGACTGGGAAAGTCCAACCTTAGGCGCTTGGGGACTGGGCTGGGAAGTCTGGCTGGATGGAATGGAAATAACCCAGTTTACCTATTTCCAGCAGTGCGGTGGGTTTGACCTTTATCCTATCTCTGTTGAGCTTACCTATGGTCTTGAGCGAATAGCAATGTATCTTCAGGAAGTTGATAATGTCTTTGACTTAAAATGGAGCAAAGATATTACATACAGGGAATTATATCATCTTGCTGAAGTGCAATGGAGCAAATACAACTTTGAGACCGCAGACCTTGAAATGCTTTTCAAGCATTTTGAAGATTGCGAGAAAGAAAGCCAAAAAATGCTTGAGCAAGGGCTTGTTCTTCCTGCCTATGATTATTGCCTTAAATGCTCACATCTTTTTAACCTTTTAGATGCTAGAGGAGCCATAAGCCCGAATGAGCGTGTTAATTATATTGCCCGAGTAAGAAAACTTGCTAATGGCTGTGCTCGGCTTTGGCTGAGAAAAAGGTATGAGCTTGGCTTTCCGCTTATTAAAGACCCTTCTGCTCGTCGCAGAGCTTTTGAAGAATATTCATTTATAAATGAGGAAGTTAGAGAAAATGCCTGAATTATTAGTTGAAATTGGAACAGAGGAGGTCCCCGCCAGATTCCTGCCACAAGCAATCTCCCAGTTAAGGCAGAAGGCAGAGGAATTTTTTAAGCAGGAGCGGTTGGATTTTTCACAGCTTTGCTCCTTTGCCACTCCGAGAAGAATTGTTCTTTGGGCAGAGGAGCTTTCTGAACATCAAAAGCCCAAGCTAATAGAGCGCTGGGGTCCTTTTTTAAATCAGGCTTTTGATAAAGATGGCAAGCCAACCAAATCCGCTCTTGGCTTTGCCAAAAGTGTAGGGACAAGCATTGACAATCTGGAAAAAAGAGATACTCCCAAAGGACCCCGACTTTATTATTGCATCAAAGAAGAGGGGAGACCAACAAAAGAGATTCTCAGAAAGGTTTTGCCTGAGCTAATTTTATCGCTCAAATTTCCCAAATCTATGCGCTGGGCAGAGGCAAAGATTCGCTTTGCCCGACCTATTCATTGGATTTTAGCTCTTTTTGGTGGAGAGGTGATTGAATTTGAGATTGATGGGATAAAAAGCTCGGGTCAGACCTATGGGCATAGATTTTTAGCTCCTGAGCCAATAGAGGTGAAAAATTTTGCTGAATATGCAGAGCTACTTGAGAAAAGCTATGTGATTGTTGACCAGAACTTTCGCCGGGAAATGATAGAAGCTGGATTAGCCAAAAAAGCTGATGAGCTCGGTGCAGAGCTTTATCCAGACCCTGAGCTGATAGAAGAAGTTTGCTATCTGGTAGAATATCCTTTTGTTCTGGCAGGAAGCTTTGATAAAAGGTTTTTGAACCTGCCCAGCGAAGTGCTTATCTCTGCTATGCGTGGTCATCAGCGATATTTTGCCCTTAAAAAGCCGGGAAGCGAAGACGAGCTTATGCCTTATTTTCTGTTTGTCGCACAAACCATTGGAGAAGATGATAAGGTTGTAATTAAAGGAAATGAAAGGGTGCTTCAAGCACGCTTGGAAGATGCTGAGTTTTATTATCAAGAGGATTTAAAAACCCCTCTTGATAAGCTGGCAAAAGAGCTTGAGCAGATGGTATTTCAGGCAGGTCTGGGAAGTTATTGGCAAAAGACCGAGCGTCTAAAAAGCCTTATTTCTCTTCTGATAAAAAAGATTGCACCAGAGGATAAAGAACTTGAAAAATATGCTCTTCGCTCTGCTCATCTGGCAAAGGCGGACCTTCTCACCCAGATGGTTGGAGAATTTCCAGAGCTGGAAGGTATTATGGGCGGAGAATATGCTCGGTCGCAGGGAGAGCCTGAGCCTGTATGGAGAGCAATCCGAGAGCATTATTTACCCAAAAGCGCAAGAGATATTGAGCAAGAAAAATTCCCGCAAACCAAAGTCGGAATGGCGCTGAGTATTGTTGACAAGCTGGATTCTATTTGTGCTGGATTTATTAGCGGAAAACAGCCAACAGGCTCAGCTGACCCTTATGGGATTAGAAGAGGAGCTAATGCCATTGTTAAGCTCACTATTAAAAAAGAGCTTGATTACAGCCTTGATGAGCTTATACAAAAAAACCTTGAGCTTTTAAGCGAGCTTAAAAAATTTGATTTTGAAAAAACAGGCTTGGAGCTTAAAGAATTTTTCAAAACCCGCATCAAAAATCTTATGATTGATGCTGGAATAGATTATGATATTGCAGATGCTGTGCTCGGTGCTTGGGATGGAAATATTCTTTCTAGCTGGAAAAGGGCAGAGGCGCTTAATGAGCTTCGCAAAGAAAAAGAATTTGCTGACTTGTTCATTGGATTTCGCCGGGTGGCAAGAATTATTGAAGAGCCTGACAATCTAGATGAAAGCCTTTTTGAGCAGGAAGAAGAAAAAGCTCTCTGGAAGGCATTTTTAGAGGTCAAGGCAGAGGTGGAAAAACACATTCAACAAAGGGATTGGAAAAAAGCAATGAGTGAGCTGGCAAGGCTCAAGCCAAATATAGATAGCTTTTTTGATGCGGTGCTGGTAAATGTTGATGACCCGAAGCTCAAAAAGAACCGTCATTCACTTCTTAATGAAATTGCCAGCCAATTTAAAAAAATCGCTGATTTCTCCAAATTAAGCGCAGGAGAAAAAAATCACTAAGGAGGAGTAAGATGGCAAAGAGAAAAAAATATGTTTACTTTTTTGGCGATGGAAAAGCAGAAGGCAAAGCTGAGCTGAGAAACCTTTTGGGTGGAAAAGGCGCAAACCTTGCTGAGATGACCAATCTGGGAATTCCTGTGCCTGCTGGTTTTACCATTACCACAGAAGTCTGCGTTTATTATTTTCAGAATAAAGGCAAATTCCCTCCCGGATTAGAGGAAGATATTGAAAAAAATATTCATCGCATTGAACGGGTTATGGGAGCACGGTTTGGTTATGAGTCTAACCCGCTTTTGGTCAGCGTAAGAAGCGGTGCGCCCATAAGTATGCCAGGAATGATGGATACCATTTTGAATCTCGGTCTTAATTTTGAAACCTTAAATGGATTAATTGACCGCACAGACAATCCAAGATTTGGTTGGGACAGCTTTCGCAGATTCATTCAGATGTATGCCAATGTGGTGATGGGTATTCCCAGCGAGGAGTTTGAGCTAATTCTTGATGAAATCAAAAAGGAAAAGGGCGTGGAAAAAGATATAGAGCTTGATGCTGAGGATTTCCAAAAAGCAGTTGACCGCTATCTAGACCTTATCAAGAAGAAAGGAAAGAAATTCCCTATGGACCCTTGGGAACAGCTCTGGGGAGGAATTAAAGCGGTATTTGATAGCTGGAATAATCCAAGAGCAATTACCTACCGCAAGCTGAATAATATTCCAGATGATATGGGCACTGCCTGCAATGTTCAGGCAATGGTATTTGGAAATATGGGTCCTGATTCTGCTACAGGCGTGTGCTTTACGCGCGACCCTGCCACTGGCGAAAAGCGCTTTTTTGGTGAATGGCTTCCTAATGCTCAGGGAGAGGATGTGGTTGCAGGAATTAGAACCCCGCTTCCTATAACCAAAGAGGCAAAAAAATCTCTGGGAGAAGTAAGCCTGGAAGAATATATGCCCAACTGCTATCGCCAACTGGTGAAAATTTATAAACTTCTGGAAAAGCACTTTAAGGATATGCAGGATATTGAATTTACCATTCAAAATGGAAGGCTCTGGATTCTTCAGACCCGCACAGGAAAGCGCACTGGTCTTGCCGCGGTGAGAATTGCAGTTGATATGGTTCGTGAAAGATTGATTACCAAAGAAGAGGCAGTGAGAAGGGTTGAGCCTGAGGCGCTTATTCAGCTTCTAGCCCCAATTTTTGATGCTCAGGAGAAAAAGCAAGCAATTGCTCAGGGAAAGCTTTTGGCAAAAGGATTAAATGCAGGTCCGGGAGCTGCTAGTGGGAGAATTGTTTTTAGCGCTGATGAGGTGGAAAAAGAGCTTGCCAAAGGTCCTGTAATCTTGGTGCGCATAGAGACCAGTCCTGAGGACATTCACGGAATGGCTCTTGCTCAGGGAATTTTAACTGCTCGTGGTGGAATGACTTCTCACGCAGCACTGGTCGCAAGGGGAATGGGAAAGCCCTGCGTGGTTGGATGCGGAGAACTGGATATTGATTACAGCAAAAAACAAATGCGTGTGGCTGGAAAAACCTTTAAACAGGGCGATTGGATTTCTATTGATGGCACCACCGGAGAGGTAATTGAGGGCGAGCTAAAAACCTATCCGAGCGAGGTGGTGCAAGTTCTGGTAGAAGGCAAGCTCAAGCC
>CAZQJX010000110.1:7006-8187 GCA_964592965.1 uncultured bacterium | reverse complement strand
TCTGTGGCACTTTCCGGGGATTGCTCCCCCTGGGCATTACCCAGCGGTCTGCCCTGCGGAGCCCGGACTTTCCTCAGCCAGGGATAATCCCCGACCGCGACCGCCTGGCTCACCTGACGCTTCAATATTTAATATAATCTCTGCAAAATTCCCTGTAAAGACTTTTTATTTTTCTTGTCCGCAGAGAAAAAATCTGCTAAAAGAGAATGAATAAACCAACATTTTTGGAGGAGAGAGATGTTTAAAAAAGCCTTGCTTTTTACCCTTGTTATCTTTGCCTTAAAGGTAGGTGCTGAGAAATATGAAATCTCAAAATACTTTCCCTGCAATCAAGATAAATTTGCCTATGCTCAAAAGGTGATTCTGGCAGATAAAAAATTAAAATCTCCCATCTTGGCTTTGCAGGAAGATGGCAGGTATGTTTCTTTAAAGTCAGGCTCCAAAATCATTTTTGATTTTGGATATGATGTCGGCGGGTTTTTTGAATTCAAATTCAGGGTGAAAAAGCCAGCCAAAATAAAAATCTATTATGCAGAAGCAGAAAGATTTGCCAAAGGAGCAGGTATGTTTTATGTGAAGATATACCCGCCCCATCGCCGTTTGCTGGAAAGGAAATATTCTGTTGATAAAGATGGATGGTTTCGTGACCCGCTTTTAATGGGCGGGGCAAGGTATGTTTCATTAAAGGTTTTAAGCGGAGAGGTTGAGATTGATGCGGTTCGCTGTGAAAAGAGTTTTTATCTTTGCAATCCTAATCAAGGCGGATGGTTTTTATCCAGTGATGAGCTTTTAAACCGCATCTGGTATGCAGGATATTACACCACCTGCCTGTGCACAGTGCGACCGGATCAAGGCGGTATGAGTGGAAAGGAAAAAATTGGAATTGGCGATTGGGTTATTATTGATGGCGCCAAGCGGGATAGATTGGTGTGGTCAGGAGACCTCTATATTGCCAACAAGGTGATATATGTCACTAATGGAAAATATGAATTTGCCAAAAACAGCCTGCAAACTTTGGCTGATGGTCAATTTAAATCCGGTATGTATCCTGCTTGTAGCCTCGCAGATATTGGCAAAAAGGTTGCTGATGATTTTATGGAATATACCATCTGGCAAATAATCAATAGCTATGAATACTATTTTTATTCAAATGATAAAGAATTTCTGGAAAGAAATTATGA
>CAZQJX010000110.1:0-6906 GCA_964592965.1 uncultured bacterium | reverse complement strand
GCTATGAATACTATTTTTATTCAAATGATAAAGAATTTCTGGAAAGAAATTATGATGGCATAAAAAAGGCGCTTGATTTTCTAGATAGTCATACAGATGCCAATGGTATGATTCGCCAGAATCCTTTTAAAGGCGGTATGAATTATTCCTACACGCTCCGGCGCAGGGGCGCAATTGCCTATATGAATGCTTTGTATTATTACGGACTCCAGGTAGCCGCCAAAATAGCTCTGGCACTAAATGACCCTGGGCAGGCGCAGATATATCTTGCCCGGGCAGAACGCATCAGGCACTGGTTTAATTCCTACTTTTGGGATAAAAAACTTGCCTGCTACAGAGACAAAAGAAGAGATTATGTTCATCATCCATTAGATGGAAATGTCTGGGCAATTTTAAGCGGAATTGCTGATGAGGCAAAAGCAAAATCGGTCTTAGATTTTATAGATAAAAATCTCCGCTTGGATTGGGGAGACCGACAGGTTGACCGTGCCTATATTTTTCCGCAAAAAACTCCTTTTCTTCAAGGTCATAACTACAAAAATGTTATGCCTTTTATTAATGCTTTTGATGTCCTTGCAAGGTATAAGCTGGGTGAAGATGATTCTGCTCTTAATTTAATCAGGCGATGCTGGGGATATATGGTAAAAAACGACCCCAACTTCACTACTTGGGAATGGATAGGCAAAAAAGCAGAGCCTGATTTTGCTTTTACATCTCTTGCCCATCCTTGGAGTGCAGGTGCTACTTTTATCCTCACTGAATATATTCTTGGAATAAGACCGCTTGAACCGGGATACGCCCGCTATCTGATAGAGCCACATCCTTCGGATTTGAGCTGGGCAAAGGGCGCGGTTCCCACTCCTAATGGATTAATCCAAATAAGCTGGAAAAACCATAAAGATGGATTTGAATTAAACCTAAACCTTCCAGAAAAAGGCATTCCGGTGGCGCATATTCCAAGAAAAAAAGCAGAGGAAAAGATTTGGGTTAATGACCTGCTGATTTACGAGCAGGGAAAGCAAAAAGAAAATCCTTTAGCAAAAATAACAGGCAAAGATTCAAGATATTGGCATCTTAGCCTTAAAAAACCAGGAAAATATATAATTGTAACTAAGGTGGAGGATGAGAAATGAGAAGAAAAGAGAGGATTATAAATCTTGCTTTAGCAAGTGTGTTTTTGGTTTTAAGCCAGTGTGCGGTTCATTTTTATCCTAAACCGGTGAGCACTGAGGAGAAAATCCAGACCAATATTGCTCATTCTGTTGATAGCTTTGCTGCTTTTTTGGAGCGAAATTTTATTGCCTATAAATCCCGCTCTCCAAAGCGCCAGAAAGTAATGATTGAAAATTACCGATTTTATGCAGACCCAAAGTTCAAAGACCCAAGAAATTTCTATCGAAGCCCGCCTCCAATCAAAGATATGAAAATGGAGCTTTTAGAAGAGGGAAAGGATTATGAGCTTTATCTTTTAAGCTGGAAAAGCCTTTATGAGCCGGTTAATCCTGAATTCTGGAAGCTTTACAAAAATTATAAGGAGAACTGGACTGCTTATGCGGTTTATATCAAGCACAAAAAGCCTGTGGAATGTGCGATGGCAATAGTTCATGGCTGGACAGGTGGAGATGTCACCAAGAAATACAACATCAGGCATAATGGCTTGTGGAGGATGTTTCGGCTGGGATTTGATGTTGCTCTGCTTCAACAGCCCTATCATGGCTTGCGGGAGCCAAAAGATTCGCTTTTTTCAGGAGAGCTTTTTATCAGCGCTGAGGTAAGCAGGCTCAATGAGGCAATGTGTCAGGCGGTCACTGACCTTCGCAGTTTAGTCCACTGGCTTCGTCGTGACCACAAGTTAGTGGGAATAAGGGGCGGAAGCCTTGGCGGAGTGGTCACTCTGGCAACAGCGGTGGCAGAGCCAAAGCTGGATTTTGCCATTGCTCTTGTTCCGCCTTCAAGCTGGGCAGATATAGGAACAGAGAATAAGCTTGTGCCTTATGTAATTCAGGGGATATGGAACAGTGGAATTGGTCTGGATGAGGCAAAAGAGGTTTTATATCCTGCCAGTCCTGCTAACTACCAGCCTGCCATTCCCAAAGAGGACATTTTGATTATTGCAGGAATGGGAGATAATTTTGTGCCACCGCTTCAGCCTATTTTGGTCTGGGAGCGATGGGGCAAGCCCCAGATTTACTGGTATCCTGGCGGGCATATTGTGCATTTTGGAAAAAAGAAGGCAGAAGAGGTTGAGCTTGAATTCATCAAAAGACAGCTCAAAAAGCTGGAGAAAAGCACAAGCTAAATGCCCAAGCTCGCTCAAAAGCGCCTTGCCTTAATAGCCTGCTCGGTGCTGTGGCGTGAATTTGCTTATTTTGCCAGCCAGAGCGAGCACATAATAAGCTTTTATTTTCAGCCTCAGGGGCTTCATCTCAATCCCAAGGCAATGCGAAAAAAACTGCAAAAGGTGATTGACGAGATAGAAGCTAGCCAAAGCTTTGATTACCTAATTTTCGGCTATGGAATTTGCGGAGGCGGAGTTGAGGGGCTTTGCGCAAAGAAGACGCCAATGGTTTTTGCCCGCGCGCACGACTGCCTGACTTTTTTAATCGGTTCACGCACCCAGCACAAAGAGCTTCAAAGAAAATATCCTGATGCTTACTGGTTCTCTCCCGGCTGGATAGAAACAGGGGCACAGCCGAGCAAAGAGCGGATAGAAAAGAGTTTTTCTTGGCTTGAAGAAAGATATGGCAAAGAAAAAGCTCGCTGGCTTCTTCCCCAGCTAGAAAGCTGGCTTAAGAATTATCATCGCGCGATTTATATAGACCTTGGCGTGGGAAAGCGCGAGCTGTATTTATCTTATGCCCAAAAATGCGCAAAGGAGCTTGATTGGGAACTGGTAGAGCTTGAAGGAGATGCCCGTTTGGTAAAGGGGCTTGTTTTTGGAGAGTGGAAGGAAAAAGATTTTCTCATTGTCCCGCCACGCGCAGAGCTTGTGCTTACTCTTGATGAAGAACTCATCACTTATCATCAGAAAGAATAGAGAATTTTTATAAAATTAAAATATGCCAATTTTTAAAAAACCATCTTTGCAAATCAGCAATTTTTGCGTGGTTATTTTTATTTTTCTGAATATTCTTCCAGTGCTTTGGCAATATAATAAGGCAAGCGGGAGAGGGTTTTTTCCTGAGGAAAATTTTGGCAGAACCATTCAATAGCGAACAAAATTTGCTTTCTTGAAAATCCCTCTTCCAAAAGGTCAGTTATGATTGAAATAGCTTCATCTCGCTCATCAGGAGATGGGGTGTGCTCTTTTATTTTAAAGAATTTTTCTGTCAGGTCTTTTAAAGATATTTCTGGTTGCTCCGAGCCTCTTTCTGCAAACCGTTCAACATTGAGCGGAGATTCAATGGGCTTTTCTGGTGGTGGCGCAGGCTTTTTGGGCTTGATTTTGATTTTCTCCTCTTTGCCGAGCTTAAATTTGTAGCTGACTTTATCTTCCAAAATCTCTGCAGGATGAAAAACCCTCCAGAGCGTGCCCTCAACATTGCGATGAAGAGGTTTAATTAGTTTTTTTCTTACCAGACCTTCAAGAGCTGTGTTTAAACGACGGACACTAAGACCTGTTCGCTGGCAGAGCTCTTTTTTGCTTACTCGGCAGAAGTTCTTTTTTTCTCCATAAGACAAGCGAAAAAATTGAAAATAGCAAACCTGCTCAAGCGGGCTCAAATTTTTAGCTACTTGGTCAAAAATCTCGCTGGGAATAGCAAGCGCGCCTTCCTCAATCACCACTCCGCCCAGTTTTTCTCCCTTATATTCAAAAACAGGTGCAGGTGGTTTTGCTTTGGCGGTTCTTTTTTCTATTTCTGCGATGAGCTGGTCTTGGCTTGTGCTTGATGTTTTTAACTCCCTGCTTCCAGGAACAGCGCGGTAATAATAGCTGGATTTGCCCTTCATTTTTTAGTTTTATAGCCTTTTGAGGCGCCTTCTGTCAAGAGGTTCAAAGCTTGAGGAAATTGGCAAGAAGATTTTTTCCTTCTTCTGTAAGAATGGATTCAGGATGAAATTGCACTCCTTCCAGCGGAAATTCCTTATGACGAATGCCCATAATCTCGCCATCTTCTGCTCGGGCGCTTACCTCAAAATCTTTTGGCAGGGATTTTTCCTCCACAGCCAGTGAATGATAGCGGGTGGCTGTAAAAGGATTTTTCAAGCTCTGAAAAATGGTCTTTCTATCGTGAGTGATTTGCGAGGTTTTTCCGTGCATCAATTTTTTGGCAGGAACAATTTTTCCACCAAAAGCAAAGGCAATTGCCTGATGACCCAAGCACACGCCCAGAATCGGGATTTTGCCAGCAAAGGCTCGGATTATCTCCACGCAGATTCCAGCTTTTTCAGGTCTTCCTGGTCCAGGAGAAATGACAATTCTTTTGGGAGCAAGCTTTTCAATTTCCGCAACTGTAATCTGGTCATTGCGCCTTACAATCAGCTTTTCGCCCAGCTCGCCCAGATACTGGACGAGGTTGTAGGTGAAGGAATCATAATTGTCTATCATTAAAATCATTTTTCTTGAAGGTTGAGGCTCAAGCCCTTTCTTGCCATTTCCACTGCCCGCATCATTGCTTTGGCTTTGTTTACAGTTTCGGTATATTCATTTTTTGGCACTGAATCCGCAACAATGCCCGCACCTGCTTGAATATTGACCATCCCTTCTTTGATGAGAATGGTTCTTATGGTAATGCACATATCCATATTACCGCTGAAGCTGAAATATCCGACTGCTCCGCCATAAACCCCTCGGCGCACAGGCTCAAGCTCCTCAATAATCTCCATTGCCCGAATTTTAGGAGCGCCAGTTAAAGTGCCAGCAGGAAAGCAGGCACGAAGAACATCAAAAGCATCTTTTCCTTCCTCAACCTCACCCACCACATTGGAGACAAGATGCATAACATGGCTATAGCGCTCAACCACAGCCAGCTCGCTCACTCGCACAGAGCCAATCTTACAAACCCTTCCCAAATCATTTCTTCCTAGGTCAACCAGCATAATGTGCTCTGCTTTTTCTTTTGGGTCTGCCCGAAGTTCTGCTTCCAGCTTTTTATCTTCTTCTGGAGTTTTTCCCCGTGGGCGGGTGCCAGCGATTGGTCGGGTTTCTGCTTTTTTCTCTTCCACACGCACCAGCACCTCAGGAGAGCTTCCTACCAGCACCTCTCCGCCCATCTTCAGAAAAAACAGATAAGGACTGGGATTTATATGCCTAAGCGCCCGATATAGCTGAAAAGCATCTACCCTCGCTGGCGCACGAAAGCGCTGACTTAAAACCACCTGGATAATCTCTCCCTGCCTGATATAATCCAGCGCCTTTTTTACCGCCTGCTCAAATTCTTTTTTAGTAAAGTTGCTCTCAAATTCAAGGGGTTCCTTGTGAATAGGCACTTCTGGCAGATGAAGCGGAGATTTCAGCTTTTCAGCAAGCTCTTTGATTTCGTTTATTGCGGATTGGTAGAGGGTTTTCAAAGAAGGCTCGGAATCAATCAGAGTGTTGACCACAATTTTAATCGTGTGCTTTACTCGGTCAAAAATGATAATGCGGTCAGTTATAAACATATGCACATCAAAGCTAGCTAGCTCATCAGGATTTTCCTCTGGCAGTTTTTCAAAAAACCTCACCAAATCATAACCTAAATATCCCACTGCACCGCCATAAAATCTAGGCAGTTCAGGAACCGAAACTGGTTTGTAGCGGGAGAGAATTTGTTTTAAAGGAACGAGCGGGTCGGAAAATCCTTCAATTATTTGAAAGCGCCTAGCTTCAATGATTTCTGCCTTTTTCCCTCTGCTTCTGTAGATGAGCTTTGGCTCAAAGCCAAGAAAAGAGTATCTTGCCCATTTTTCACCGCCTTCAACACTTTCTAAAAGAAAAGCATAATCGCTTTGCGGAAGCCGAAGGAATGCACCAACAGGGCTTTCCAAATCCCAGAGGATTTCTCCGAAGACAGGAACTAAATTTCCTTTCTCGGCAAGCCTTTGAAAAAGCTCAAAATCAGGAAAATATCTTACCTCCACCCCATTGCCTTGTTAACAATAGCATAAAAGGATATTTTTTCAAATCCTTGCCAAAGAAATTTTGAAAAGCTTTGCTTATTCTAGGACTTACCCAAAATTTTCAGTTCTAAAACTTCTTTGACAAAGCCCTGAAAATTTGGTAAAATTTACTTTTAAATAAGAATTCAAAAGTATTGTATAGTTTATATATAGTTATTTAAAAACTATGATTAGTTAATACCTGAGGCAAAATGCTGGTACCGGAGGTGAGGAGATGTTAGAAAACAAAATAAAAGCAAGTGAAATTTATATTAAAGACTTATTTGGTAATAAATATTTTTTTGAGATACCTAACTTTCAGAGGCCTTTTTCATGGGAGAAGGAGAATTTTGAGCAACTTTTTGATGATATTAAAGATGCTTTGCAATTAAATCAAGAAACTGGAAAGGCAATTGATGAATACGAACCATATTTTTTAGGTAGTATTATTCTTTGGACTAAAAGCTCAAAAGATGATGGTTCGGGCGAATATGTAATTATTGATGGACAGCAAAGACTCGTTTCTTTAGCTATCTTAATAGCAGTTATGAGAGATTTAGTAGATGACCATGATGCTAAACGCAATCTTCAGAATAAAATTTATCAAAAAGCAGATGAGTATGACGGGACTCCGGAAAATATAAGAATTAAAGTTAGAGAAAAAGAAGAAGAATTTTTCAAAAAATATATATTAAATGAGGGTGGAACTAATAGAATAGTAAAAGAGAATAAATTCGCGTTAAGCGAGCCTCAACAACGTATGATAGAAGCTATAGAGATCTTTAAAAATAAATTCCAAAATAATGGTGAAGTAGTTGATCAAAATTT
>CAZQJX010000109.1:3666-8332 GCA_964592965.1 uncultured bacterium | reverse complement strand
TTTGCCATAAGGTCAATGGCAACTTTGGGTCGGTCTTCTTTGCTCGCCTCTGCCAAGGGCTTGATGATGCTTTCTGGCACAAACACCCCTGCGACATTTGCGTTCATATATTTTGCCATTCCTGCGCTTTTCACAATCACAATTCCTGCCAGAACTGGCACTTTGAATTTTTCTGCTTCTTTCATAAACTTTTCAAACTTGCTCGGCTCGTAAATCGCCTGGGTCTGAAAGAATTTTGCTCCTGCCTCAACCTTCTTCTCCATCTTGATAATCTGCGGTTCCAGCGGGTCTGCGCCAGGAGTCACGCTTGCGCCCGGAAAGATATCGCTCGGCGCTCCCTGAAGCTCATTTCCTGCTAGGTCTTTTCCATTTTTAAGCTCGTTTATGGTCATAAGAAGCGAGACAGAATCCAAGTCAAAAACCGGCTTGGAGCCAGGATGGTCTCCGAGTGTGGGATGGTCTCCTGTAAGGGCAAGGATGTTCCTGATTCCAAGAATATATGCGCTCAATATATCTGACTGAATGGCAAGCCGATTGCGGTCTCGGCAGGTTATCTGATAAATCGGCTCATAACCTTCCTGAACAAGCTTGGCGCAGATGCCGAGCGAACCAATGCGCATAACCGAGCTCTGATTATCAGTGACATTTATTGCCACCACCCTTCCTTTAAGATACTTTTCTGCCTCTTCCATCATTGCGGAGATATCCACACCCTTGGGTGGTCCCAGCTCACCGGTAATGACAAATTTTCCAGATTCCAAAGCCTCTTTCAGCTTGCTCATTCTCAAACCTCCTTTAATTATTGCCCGCTGGCTTTGGGCGCTTTGTAAATTACTTCTTTTTCTAGAGCCCAGCGGGTTGTTGTGCGCTCCTTATCAGAGACATCCCAGTTTCTGTAATCCCTGAGCTTGGGCATCTTTTTGAGATTATCTAATTTGCCCAGGGCTTTAAGCCGTTCATAAATTAAATGCCAGGCACAATCTCTATCACTCTCTACCTCGCACTTTCCATCGTGGCTACCTCCGCAGGCGCCATTAAGCAGGCTCTTGGCACAGCGGGTAATAGGACAAATCCCTCCGGTAAGATGAAGCACGCAATCGCCACAGCCCTCACAGCGCTCCTCACCAGGCCAAAGCCCCTGCATTCCCTGACTGGAAAGGGTGTTATTTGCTGGAAGGCAGGGAAGGTCTATCATCTGGCTGGTTGCCTGCACTCCCACTCCACAGCTCACCACCAAAACCGCATCAGAATTTTTTAGCGCAGGTAATTGATAGCGAAGCTGTGCGCCAACAAGCGCCTTGTTGCAAAGGAAATCAATGATTTGGGTTCCTGTTACCTTTTTACCTGCGGCTTCAAGCTCTTTTTTAAGCTCAGCAAGTCTTGGCTCGCCACCGCTTTCACATCCTACTGGACAGCCACCACAGCCGAGAATAAAAACCTTTTCATAGTCTGCCAATGCCTCTTTTACTTCTTCTATTGGCTTTGGAACATTGACAATCATATCCTCTCCTCCTTTTGATTTAACAAAATTCCTTCTCTATTGCCGAAATAAGCTCACCCATCTTTTCCCTTACCTTTGGGCTTAGCTCAAGCCCAGGCTCCACTCGCTCCGGCTCCATTCCTAAAAAAACCACCTCTTGGGGAAGGTGCGAAACCATCCGCTCCAAAAGAAGCGTCCGCGGAACATCTATCTCATGAAGCGAGTACATAAACTTGATTTTCTCGCCTTTCTTTTCCAGCTCTTCCAAATCAAACCGATATATTGTTCCCGGCTCGCCTCCTGCTTGAACCGCATCAACAATAATCATCTTGTCAAACCCTTCAAAACTGCTCATTACCAAGTGGAGCGATGTTCCCGCATCATAAAGCTGGACATTTTTCGGAACTCCCTTTTTCTCCAGCTCTTCCACTGCTCTCACTCCCAGCCCTTCGTCGCCGAGTAAAATATTTCCCACTCCCACCACAACTATCCTCTTTTCAGACAACCTGGAACTCTCCTACCTTTTTGCCTCTGAAATTTATTATGTGAATGGCACAAGCAAGGCACGGGTCAAAACTGCGAACTATTCTGACCAGCTCAAACGGATTTTTTGTATCTTTAACAGGTGTGTTCAAAAGCGCCTGCTCCATAGGTCCGGGCTGACCCTTTTCATCAGCAGGAGATGCGTTCCAGGTTGTGGGCACAACCAGCTGGTAGCGCTCTATCTTTTTGTCTTTGATTTTAATCCAGTGTCCGAGCGCTCCTCTTGGCGCTTCTGTGAGTCCCATTCCTTCAGATTCGTCTGGAATTTCATATTCAGCGCAGACCGGCTCGCCGGGCTTTAGCTCAAGCACCCACTCTGCCATAGCATCTGCAACGAGCTTTGTCTCCAGCGCCCTTGCTGCGTGCCTTCCAAGAAGGGAATTAAGCACCTTGGCATCTGCTTTGAGCTCACTGAGCAAGCCATCAATCAGGCTCTTTACCTTTTCATTTCCTGCATAATAATTCACCATCATCCGAGCAAGCGGACCTACTTCATAAACCTTTCCTTCATAGCGAGGAGATTTGAGCCAGCTGTAAGCTCCATCTTTTTTGCGATTCGGAACCGTATCTTCTTGACTGGGATGAACCCCATCAGGACCATCATACCAGGAGTTTTTCACGCTCTCGGTAATCTTGCTTGCATCCAATGGCTTCAAATTGCCCTGCTCAAGTGCACCCTGGGTGATAAACCGCTTTCTCTTTGTGTAATCTGGATTTTGGGTTTCAAGGTCAAACACGCCATAAGCAAGGAAGTTGCCAGAGCCATCACCGATTTCCAGATGGTCTGGATAGGCTTTGGCAACTGCGACTACATCAGGGATATAAACATCATCAATAAACTCTCGGATGCGATTGAGGCGCCAGAGGAATCCAGCGATTTTATCAACCGTGGGATGTTCGGTGCATCCACCGGGAACAACCGTGGCGTTGTGGGGCATTTTTCCGCCAAAGATGGCAAGTAGCTCATGAGCAAGCCTGCGCATCTCCAGCGCCATTATGTAATGCTTGACCAGCTCCTGATTGGTCTTTTTATCAAAGCGGTAATCTCCCTCGTAGCGGGGAACAAAAGGCTCTAAGGCTCCTCGTGCTATAAAATCTTTAACTGCCAGCAAATCTCGGTCTTTTCCGTCATAATCCGCAACCGCGGTCACATCCACATAGTCCAGCGCAGCTAAATGGTAAAAATGAAGAATATGAGATTGAAGGAAATTCGCCCCGAGAATAAGGTTGCGAAGGATTCTTCCATTATCTGGAATTTTATCTGCGATTCCAAAAGCAGAATCAAGATTTAAGGTGCTGGCAACTGAATGAGAGGTTGGACAAACCCCGCAAACTCGCTGGGTGATACGCTGGGCATCGCGCGGGTCTCTGCCTTTTAAGAAAATCTCAAATCCTCTGAATAATGTTCCAGAGCAACGAGCCTCTTTTACCTTACCACCATCAATTAAAACCTCAATTCCCAAATGCCCTTCAATTCTGGTAATGGGGTCAATAACAATTTTTTCTGCCATCTTTTTACTCCTCCCTTTTTATCCGCGGGTTTTAATCTTAAATCGCTCCAGCCTCTCCTCGGTGAGCTTTTCAAAGATGGGCTGAAGGTCATCAGGAAATGTTGGCTCCACACAGCCGATGCAAGGAGCACCAGCTCCCACGCACCAATTGACGCCATTGTTCCACATCCGAAGCGGACAGTCCGCATAGGTCATAGGACCCTTACAGCCAATTTCATACAAACAGCCCGGCTCGCCCGGGTGCTTGGCAAATTGACCGGTATCAAAATAAGCCCGGCGTGGGCAATTATCGTGGATGAGTTTTCCAAAGAAAGCCTTGGGTCTTTTGGCATAATCAAGGTCGTCGGGGCTGGGCAAGCCCTTGAGCATAACCATTGCAATGGTTCCTACCAGCCAGTCCGGATGAGGCGGACATCCCGGAACATTGATCAATGGCTTATTAATTCCCGCCTCTTCCAGCACCTCTCCTGCGCCCTTGCATCCGCTCGGATTGGGCGCGCCTGAAGGTATGCCACCAAAGCTGGCGCAAGTTCCAACCGCAACCACTGCCAAAGCATCCTGCGCCATTTCTAAAAATTTATCTTTGAGAGTGATGTGTTCTCCCTGTGACTCGCCGATGGTGCAGTAAAGACCATCATCTGCGGTCACCACCGCACCTTCTAAAAGTAGCAAAAACTCACCCTTTTTCCTCTCCCGCGTGTCGTTGAGCACCTCAATTACCGGCTCGCCCTGACCCGCCATAATCGTGGCGTGAAAGCGAAGATTAAGGTGCTTTCCGGGAAGAACTGGTTCAACCAAAAGATTACGAATATTAGGAGCAACTGAGTTGAGAAGAGAAACTGAGCACCCAGAACAACCGGCTCCTGCCAGCCAGACCGCGGAAATTTCTACTACTTTATCTGACACCTTAGCCCTCCTTGTTAAAATTTTTAAGAATAAGTCTTGAAATTTTCCTTAACTCCTCCTTACCGCAAGACCTTTTCAGAACCGCTCAGAAGTCTCAATATTATAGAACCAAACATTTATAAATGTCAAGGTTATTATATTATCTTTATATTAAAAATTCAATATATTATATTTCTGCAATAGATAAATAAGTGGAAAGTAAATATAATTGCTTAAAAATTTTTCA
>CAZQJX010000109.1:0-3566 GCA_964592965.1 uncultured bacterium | reverse complement strand
GTTTTGGTTTGGCTGGAATTTTCTTTTTTATCGGTTTGGGCGAGTATTTCGTTTTCAAGGATTTCTTTCAGGCTCCGCTGAGATAGGGTTTGGTCAAATTCAAATTTCAACTTTTGAAAAAGAGAAAAAATGAAATTACTTTCTGCCTGAAGCTTGGGGTCTGGATAAACAGGATAAGGTAAATCTTCAAGCTTCCAGTCAGGGTCTATTGCCTGAATTAGCTGATTAAGATAAATCTGGTTAAGTTCTTTTCCGGGCTGATACTTTTCATCCGCTTGTTTGCCATTTTCTATTACTTTGCTCAAAAGCCTTGCTCCTTCAAGGCAACTGACAACCTCTTTCAGCTCAGGCAACCCAACACCAAACCTCTGAGCCAATTCCTTAATTGACGCTGGCTCTTCACCCCTTAAAAACCTCAGCCCCACCTCCAGCATTACCTGAAAAGCTAGCCAGAGCCGATTGACCTTGCGTCTTTTTAAAGGCGAAGCCAAAACCTCATAACGATAATGCTGATAAACATAAGTAAGCTCAGCACCAAAAAGCACTATCACCCAAGTTATATACATCCAGATTAAAAAGACCAGAAAAACCGCAAGCGATGCGTAAATTTTTTCTCTGCTTTTAAGCATCTCTCCTGCATAATAACTAAATCCCCATTTGGTTATTTCCCAAAACAATGTTCCCCAAAAAGCTCCAAACAAGCAGGCACGATTCTCTATTTTGGTATTAGGAAAGATTTTGTAAAGAAGAAATAGGGTAATAAAGATTAATCCGAAGCTCAAAAGATATGTGCCGAAATGATGACCAAAAGTCATAAGCGATTGTAAAAAACTGCTGATAGGGATTTCTTGAGGAAAATTTGCAGTGTGAATCTTTGTCAGCAGGGTTCGGAACTGAAGCTTGGCAGTAAGATAAACGCTCAGACCAACAAGAAGCGGACCCCAGACCAAAATAGCAGTAAAAAGCACCATTTTCTGAAAGATATTTCTAGGACGCTCTATCTTAAAGGTATAATTTATTGCTCGGTCTATTGCATTGAAAACAAGGATAGAGGTAACAAGAAGCATAATAAATCCAATATAAGAGCCTGCTTTGGCATTATGGACAAAGGTCATTACCTGGTCTAGGACCATTTTTCCAGCAGCGGATTGAGGAAGAAGATATTGGGAGATTATTTCTCTAAGCTTTACTTCTAAATCAACATCCACCATTTGCTTAAAAAGAGCAAAAAAGCTAAATAAAAATGCAAGCATAGGAACGAGGTTGAGTAGGGAGCGATAAGCAAGAGCATGCGCCTGCATATAGGTTTTTTCGTTTTTGGCAAAGTCAATAATGGCTCGGTAAAATAAGCCGATGTAATAACGAAAAATATTTATATCTTTTTGAGAAAGGCTTTTTTCTACCTCTGCCATTTTTTCAAAATCAGTTTAGCTTGTCTGAGCAAGGATTGTCAATGAATACCTGTGATTTTTCTCAAGATATGTTATTATTTGAAAATTGAAAAAGCATAGATGCGGGAGCGGGAAAAATGAAATCAGGAGAGAAAAAGAGGGCAAAAAGAAAAGCTGGCAACCGACCAATTGTTATGATTTCCAGCTATCCGCCGAGGCTGTGCGGAATAGCAACTTTTTGCGAAGAGGCAAGAGAATTTATCCAAAGGCGTCATCCAGAAAGAGAGGTTTTGGTCATCTCACACACTGACGGAGAAGGAGAAGGTGTTTTCCCTATCATTGATATGAGCAGGCGGGATTGGTGGAGACCTGTTATTGAGCTTGTTGAAGAGCTTGAGCCCTATGTCATTCACATAGAGCACGAGTACGGACTTTATGAATATAAAGACGAAACTGGTCGAGGAGATGCCAATCTCGGTTTTATTGAGATGCTTGATTATCTTTCTGAGTGGCCAACAGTAGTAGAGCCTCACACTATTCACGGCAGGCTTCGTGAGGAGGAGGCGCTTTTTATACATCGTATGTGCGAGCGTGCAGATGTGGTTTTATTCAAATGCCATTATCAGCGCTGGCGCCTTGACTGGAATTTCCGTTGCTACAATCTTCCCTTGCCAACTAATATTATGATTGTCCCTCACGGCGCCCGACCAGATATGCGCTGGGGACCAGAGGAAATACCCAAAATACGGCAGGAGTTGGGCTTAAACAATGTGCCTTATTTAAGTGAGCATCTGGTTGGACTGGTAGGGTGGATTCAGTCCAACAAGCGCTGGGACATCCTCACTTCAATGTGGGAAGAAATTCACGAAGAAATCAAAAAGCGCACCGGCAAAGAATGGGACCTTCTTGCTGCTGGTGTCTGGCGCGACCCTGCCCATCTTCCTGACTACAAAAAATACCGCCAAGAAGTGGAATTGCTTGAGCAAAAAGGTCTTGCCCATTATTATGAATTCATCCCTCGTGGAGAAACTTATTATAAGGTGATGGCGGTTTGTGATTTCATTGTTCTTCCTACGGTTGATGAGACCCAATCTGGAACTCTTGCCCGAATCATCGCACTTAACAAGCCTTTTATCACCACTGCTCCGATGGAAGGTTTAACTGCTCAGGCGCTGGAAAGTGAGGGCGGATTGCTTTTTACCAATCGTGAGATGCTCAAGCGAAAGGTAATAAGGCTTGCCTGCGACGAACAGCTCAGATTTGAGCTGGGAAATAATGTTAAGAAATATCTGGAAAATGTGGTGAGCTGGGAGATAGTTGCTCGTCAGTATGATGAGGCATACAGACTGGCAAGGCAAGCTAGGCGCACAGGAGAGAAGGTGGTCTTACCACCAGAATTTTAAAAGAGGTGAAAAATGGCGCAGGAAGTGGGTGGTGAGCTTTTTGTTAGGCATCATACTAATCCAATTTTGACCAGCAAGGTCTGGCCATATCCTATAAATACAGTTTTTAATCCTGGAGCAATAAAATTCAAAGATAAAATCCTTCTTCTTTGCAGATGCGAAGATAAGCGAGGAATATCACATCTTACTATTGCCAAAAGCAAAGATGGCATAACCGACTGGGAAATTGATACCAATCCCTTTATTGCACCAGAGCCAGATACGCATCCTGAAGAGTTATGGGGAGTGGAAGACCCGAGAATAACTTATATGGAAGAGCTGGGAAAATTTGCTATAACCTATGTATCTTTCAGCAGAGGCGGTCCGCTTGTCTCACTTGCCCTTACTGAAGACTTTGAGAAACTGGAAAAAATTGGTCCTATTGTTCCGCCAGAAGACAAAGACTCTGCGCTTTTTCCCCGCCGAATCAACGGCGAGTTTCTCCTTATTCATCGCCCCTCCACCACCTTTCAGCTCGGCTTTCATATCTGGATAAGCTCCTCACCTGACCTTAAGCACTGGGGAAGGCATAAAATTCTCCTTCTTGCTCGGCAAGGCGCTTACTGGGATGCAAATAAAATCGGCTTGGGACCACCACCTTTGGAGACGCCTGAGGGGTGGCTTATTTTGTATCATGGGGTCAAGCAGACTGCTTCTGGGGCAATTTATCGGGTGGGTCTTGCCCTACTTGACCTTGAGAATCCTTTTCAAATTCTGCACCGAAGCGAAGGCT
>CAZQJX010000108.1:0-8470 GCA_964592965.1 uncultured bacterium | reverse complement strand
ATCAGCTCAATGTGCGGATTTTAAAAGACGAAGAAATATCCCGCTATGACCCAAATGGGCTATCTTTTTTCAACATCAACACCAGAGAGGATTTAATTAGGGCTGAAGGTCTTGCTTATCATACAGCATTCAATTTATAAAAAGCATTGACAACATTTTATTTAAATTTTATTCTAAAACTCACAAGAACAAAGGGGCGAGGGGAGCAAGGGATGAAGGTAAATATTTTGGTTCCAGGACCCCAGATTAATATGTATAAATTCAGTGGCATCCGTATTCCTCAGATAGGTCCTGTTTATCTGGGCACGATTTTAAAAAATGCAGGGTTTGAAGTAAAGATTTATGATGAAAACCTCACCGAGCTTTATGATAAATCTGGCTTGCGAAAAGAAATTTTGGACGCAGATGCTTTTGCCATTTCAATATTAACTCCTTCTGCCAGCAAGGGGTATCAGCTGGCGAGAATTATAAAAAAGCAAAAGCCCGATGCCTACATTGCCATCGGCGGTATGCACGCTTCTGCTCTTCCTGAAGAGGCGCTTAAATTTGCTGATTGCGTGGTAGTGGGAGAGGGAGAAGAGGTTGTGGTGGATTTATTTAAGGAGAGACCCAAAGGTATTGTCCGCACCGAGCTGGTCAGCCTTGATTCTTTGCCCATTCCAGATTTCTTCCTTCTTGAAAACCATCATCTTACCAAATACTATCCTATTCTTTCCTCTCGTGGTTGCCCTTATAATTGCAATTTCTGTCAGGTGCCTGTGCTTCTTAAAAGGAAGTTCAGGAAGAGAAGCGCAGATGCGGTTTTTGAGGAAATTCAGGAGCGGGTGGAAGCAGGGCAAAATTATCTCTTTTTCAATGATGATATTTTCGGGCTTAACCTTGATGAGGTTTTGGATTTTTTAGAGCGGGTTGCTCGCAAAAACCTAAAACTGCGCTGGGCAACTGAGACAAGAGCAGACCTAGTTGTTGACCATCCTGAGCTGGTTGAGCTTATGCGCAGAACCAATTGCCGAAGAATTCACATAGGGATTGAATCTGCAAATCCTGCTACCTTAGAGGCATACAACAAAAAGCTCAGCCTAGATAAAATCAAAAAATGCGCAGAAATCCTCAACCAAAACCAAATCAAAATCAACGCAATGTTTGTGCTCGGCTCTGATGAAGATGATGAAGGGATTTTAAAGCATACCATTAGGTTTATAAGAGAGTGCAAATTCAGCTCCTCAACCGCAAGCATCCTTTATCCAATTCCTTCCACTCCGCTTTATAAAAAGCTTGAGGAAGAAAATAGAATCATCACCCGCAACTGGGAATGGTATGATGGCACGCATGTTGTTTTTCTTCCTTTAAAGATTGCCCCTATAAAGCTTCAATATTTGTGGCGCCAGTTTTGGAAAAAGATATACAATATCAGAAGGGTTCAATATATGTTTCCAATTCGCTATTTTCTTCATTATTGGAAAAAGCTTAATCAAGAGTATTTGAAAGTGCTAAAGATTTATGCCAACAAGCCCTTGGCAGAGCTTGAAATTACTGAATATTTAAAGCAACTTCCTAGCTGGTTTCGGGAAAATTTTAAAATCTATAATGGGAGAGAGATGAGATGAAAGACAGTTTTCCAGAAAAGATTAAAAAAGCAGTAAAAAAAGAAGGCTTTGCCCGTCTGCTTGACATCAAGCCCGTAGAAGTTAGCACTGGCTATGCCAAGGTGAAGATGAAGGTGGGAGAGGAGCATCTCAATTTGCTGAACATAGCTCACGGTGGAGTGGTATTTACTGTGCTGGATGAGGCTTTTGAGCTGGCAAGCAACTCGCATGGAACCATTGCAATGGCGCTCAGCATAACCATTAATTATTTAAGACCGGTGCAGGCAGGAGAAACTATTATTGCTGAAGCAACTGAGGTGGCGAGAACCCGTCGCACAGGCAACTATCGCTTTTTGGTCACCAATCAAGACGGCGAGCTGGTTGCTCACGGTCAGGGCGTGGTTTATAGAAAAGACCAAGAGCTTGAAATTTAAAATTCGCTTATTGACAGCTTTTGGCAAAGCCAAGAAAAATTTGCCTTAAAAATGGATATGATTTAGCTAGCTCAAAAAGTTCTCTACAGTTTCTTTGTTCCTGTAAGATTTTTGCCAATCTCTCTGCAATTTCTTTTGAGCGGGGATTTATTTCAAGCGCCTTTTTAAAATAAGAAATCGCCTCGTTAGTTCTATCCAGCCTGTATTCAATGATTCCTAAGTAATAGAAAGATTGCGGACTGGCAAGCTGTTTGAGCCATTTTTCTGCTTCCTGCCAGTTTTTCTCCTTAAAATAAATCATTCCCAAATTAAAAAGAGCAGGAGAATAATCAGGCTCAAGCTCAAGCGCCTTTAAAAAGAGTTTTTTGGCTGAGCTTAAATCTCCTTTTTTCAAAAAGCACACGCCCAGACTGGAATATGCCTGAGGAGAGCTGGGAGCTAAATAAATGGCTTTTTGGCAGATTCTTTCTGCCTGAAAGCAAAACCCCTCCTCAACCAGCGCTGAGCAGTAGTTGTTCCAAGGTCGGGAAAGAGTAGGTGCTTTTAATACCGCATCTTTCCAGAGGCTGGCTTTGCTTTTCCAGACCAGATTCCGTTGATGGGTAAATCCTGCCCAGAAAAAAGCTACCAAAATTAAAAGCGCGAAAGCAAGGTTCGGTCTGCGGGAGCGAAGAATCAAATATCCTGCCAGCGGAGCAATAATGCTCAAAGAGGCAAGATAAAGCCTGTGCTCAGAAGCAAGGTCAATAGGAAGCGGAAGCGCCTCAACCAAAAGAACCAGAAAATACCAGAAAACCGCAAAGGAGAAAACCCTGTAGCGATGGGCATATCTCACTGCAAAAGTGAGCACCGCTAAAATAAAAATCACTCCTAAACCAAGCCAAATATAGCCGCTCAGTGAGTGGAAAAAAGAAAAACCGTGCTCAAGGGAGAGAAACTGAGGGAAAGGAAAAATGATTAATCCTAAATACCAGATAAGGATTGCTGGCTGGGAGATAAATCGCTCAAGTGGGCTGAACTCTCTTTTCAAAAAATCGCTTTTTAGCTTTGCCAGCATTTCTGGTCGCAAAAAGAGCAGAGCGCCTAAAAGATAAAATCCAGCTAAAAATCCGAGCCAGAGCTTATTAGACCTGTTCCAGCGGAGCTCATCAAAAAAATAGATTTTGTAAAAAAAGATAATCAAAGGCAGGGTAAGAGCACTTTCTTTGCTGGTAAGAGCAATTACCGCTGAGAGAGCACAAAGCAAAAAATACAGCCAGCTTCTCTTTTGAGTGCGTGCCAAATGATAAAAATAAATGCTCCAGATGCTAAAAGCTCCTGCCAGAGCAGTATGGCGCTGAACTATGTAGGTTATTGCTTGTGTGTTAAGAGGATGAACGCACCATAAAAGGGCGCAAAGCCAGCTTAAAAGAGCCGAGCGATTTCTTTCATATCCGAGCTTTTTAAAAAGCTCAAAAAGAACCAGCCAAATGCCAAGAGCAGTAAAAATAAGCAAAAAGAAATTAACCAGATGATACCCAAAAGGCTCAAGCCCGCCGAAATAATAATTAAAAGCAAAGCTTAAATTACTTAAGGGGCGGTTGTGAAGCCGGTCCTGAAAACCTGCCCGAAGAAGTGTGCTTGGCATTAAATTAGTGATTTTTATGTAGGGATTATCAACAATAGCGGGAAGGTCATCAAACTGAAAAGGAGCATTAAAACTGGGAAAGTAGCTTAAAAGCGAAATAAAAATGATAAAGGCAAAGCCAAAAATTATTTTTGCTATTTTCCCCCATAAATTCTTTCCAGTTCTTATTCTCACATTTATTATTTTACGGGATTTGCGCCTGAAGACTAATGGTTATAAGCTCAATTGGCTCCAGCTCGCTTTCGGTATCTTGGTCAGGAATATTTGTTCCTTGAAAATTTCTTCGGGAAAAGCTCACTCCAATATGCATAAATGGAATTGGCTTATAAACTATTCCCATCAGGAACAGGTTTTCTTTATCGTCTTCAAATTCTTTAGTGGGGTCAAAATAGTCATATCTCCAAACTAGCCAGAGCTGGCTGTGAGGATGAATAGAAAACCACAGGCTGTATCCTGAAAACTCCAGCATCTTCTTTTGTAAAAATGTTCTTCCATAAAGATAAAGATATTCATCAAGCCCTTGCGGGAATTTTCCTAATAAATAAAGCTCTCCTTCTGGAACAAGAAGCTTTCCCTGAAAATATTCTCCTGCCAGCTCTAATGCCTGATAGCCAAAGCCAGCTCCTGCTGTGTAAATCTCCTGATGCCAGCTCTCACTTTCTTCTCCACGAAAAGAATAAGAAAAAGCTCCTTTAAAAGAAAAGTCTTTAAAGCTTGCTTTGCCTTTTATTTCAGAATAAAACCGCTCCTGGTCGTGACTGTTTGGCTGGTCAGAAAAATATCCTGTTCCAAAAAGGATTTCATAATCAGGGGATTTTTTGCCAAGCTGGAGAAAAATTCCCAGCTCGCTTCTGGGCATAATTTCAAATTCCCAGAGCTGAGGATAGATAAACATATCCCACTTCCAAAGATTTTTCTCCAGCCATTCATACCAGGGCTGATAAAAATATCCGAGCCAAAGGTCAAAATATAGCGGTTGAGAAAGTTTAAGAGAAAAATATCCTTGCTCAAGCTGGGCATTGATTTCTCCATCTTCTCCTTCCAAGAGCGCCTGAACCCGAGCAGAGATAGCAGAGGAAAAATTCTTGCTCCAGCATACCCTAGCTCTCTTTAATTCAAAAAGATTATAATCTAACCTTTTTTCTGCTGACCAGTTATAAGGATTGGTTTGAGTTGGGTCATAAACAATTTCATACCTGCCCCAACGGTTAATATAAATTTTCCAGTCCAAAATCACTTCGCCAGTAATCTCAGCTCGGCATAAAAGCGGGAGAAAAAGACATAAAATACCAACCAGGGCAAATTTGGTTTTTATTTTACTCATTGCTTAAATTTAGCAGGAAATGTTTTTCCGCCAGTAAGCTCATAAGCTTTTATAATAGCAGGGATAAAAGCAGATGTATCATTTTCCACCCAGTATGAGTATTTCTTTTTGGGATTCATAATCCAAAAGACCTTTAAAGAGCGAAGTCCTTGGTCAAAAAGATTGCTTTTTACAGTGCTTACCTCAATGGTAAATGAAGGGATGCCAAACCAAAGGTAAAGATAATCATCAAGGTCGCCAAGCGTGGGATACCAGCTACAGGATTGCTGGATTTTATATGAATGATATTTCTGGGCAGAGGTAAATGCCTTGCCTATTTCAATAAAAACCTTTTTGTGCGGTGCAGGCTTTTTAGTATAAGAGTAAGGATACAAAAATTTTCCAGCCACACTGTGAAGATTAAAAGCAACAAAGTAATGACCTGATTTTACCAGCTTGGAAATTGCTTTTGTTTCAGGCTCAGAGAGAGGCTCAGGACCCATATAATAATTGGAGCGCGGTCTGCGATTTCCTGCCAAAGGGTGCCAGCTTTTTGCTCCTGGAACCACAAGGAAATTTCGGTTTAAATCCACTCCGTGAGCATTTTTTCTGGTGCCGATTTTTCCACCTTTTCCGCCTGTGCGCCAAACCCGCTCATATCCATCAGGATTGATAACTGGCACAATATCTATTTCTACTTTTTGAAGAAGCTCTTTTAGTTTTTCATCTGATTGCGCCTTTTCTGCCAGCTCTTTGGCAAAATTCATTGCCACCGCAACACCGATATATTCGCAGGCGTGAATACCAGCAGTGATTAATGCCTGCGGAACCTGCTCAGAGCTCAGTCGATAGCGGAGAACATATATTGGGCGAGCTTCAACGCTCCTTCCAATCTCTTCCATCTGAATAAAATCATAAGCCCATGCCAAGCTCTTTGCCTGTTTGTAAATTTCCTTTAAAGAAGGATAGGGAGCAAGGGATTTTTCTGCTAAAACTGCTTTGCCAAACAAAAGAATCAGCGCAAGCAAAACTGCTAAAAGCTTTTTCATTTTTCTACTTTTTGCTCTTTTTTGTCTCAGCTTCAGAGAGAGGCTTTTTGAGCTGGCGGATTAAAAGATAAATGCTTACAGGAACAACAATCAGGCTGACAAACTGACTAGTGGAGAGCTTTCCTGGAATTACAAATCCTCTTTCTGGGTCTCCACGAAGGAATTCAAGGAAGAACCGAAGCACCCCGTAAAGCAGAAAGAGCAGAATTGCAGGCACACCTTCTCTTTTGGAGCGTCTAAATACTTCATAGCAAACAAGTGCGATGATAAAAGCTCCAAAAGATTCATAAAGCGGAGAAGGATGCACAGGAATACCTGCCATTGGGTGATGAATGGGATGGTCAGGATAAACAATTGCCCAGGGAAGATTGGTGGGCTTGCCATAGCAACATCCAGCCATAAGGCATCCCCATCTTCCTATTGCCAGTCCCACGGCTGTGGGGCTGGCAAGTGTATCTGCCACACGGGCAAAGCTTTTTTTGTATTTTCGGCAGTAAAGATAGACAAATATCAGATTAGCTACCACCCCGCCATACCATACCAGTCCACCACGAAGACAACTGATAAAATTTTTAAAAGAAATCTCTGCAAAAACGCTTCGCCACTCAACAATGATATAAAGCAGTTTGGCGCCCAATATGCCAACAATCATAATCCAGAAGAAAAGGTTTTGGTAAAACTCCACATCTTGTCCGCTCACTCGGGCAAGATAAAGCATATAAAAATAACCTGTGATAAATGCAATTGCCATTATCACGCCATAAGTGTAAATGGTTATGCCGTCAATCTTGAAAAGGATGGGATGCACTTTTTATCTCCTCAATAAATTTCTGACCATTATAAGCCAAGCAATTTCTAGCTGTCAAAGATTTTTAATTGAGACATTACTTATTGGGCATAGTTCTTCAGAATGCAAAGAATACTTTAAAATTGAAAATACTTTTTGAAAGAATTTAACTAATTTTCAAGCAGATATTTTTCCCGGAAGAGATTTCAGCGATAAAGCTTAAGGAGAATTTTCTCCAGCTTGCCCCGATTTTGGTCAGGATTGAAATACGCCTCAACAACTTCCTCGTGAGGAAGATGGTTGATTTTTTCATTGAAAAGGTTGAGCATTTCTATGGAAATCTCCACTGCTGTCTCAACAGGTAATCTTTCAGGATTAAGGTCAATTCCAAAATGCTCTTTATATCCATACATTTTCAGCACATAAAGCCCAGCCATTGCCTGCTCAGGAGCAACTATACCGACATCAAGGTCTTGGTCATAATTACCAAGAGGCTGAGAATTCCAGTGAGTATGAACCAATCTGCCCTCTCTTAAAATGCGTGCCAGCGCATAAGGCACATCTTCAAATCCCATTCTTATATGTCCGAACTCAGGATTAAGCCCAACCAAACATTCTCCTTCTTCAAGAATCTGGCGGTTGGCTGGATTTTTCAGCCGTGCCTCTATAGAATGGGTAGCAAGAATGCCATCTGCTGTTGTTCGGTAGATATTGTTAGGAGCTGGCTCATAGGGCTTGGGCTCAAGTGCTATTCTAACCGCTGGCACCTCGTCCATTGCTTCTGCCACTCCCTGCTCAAAAAGCTCCCACATTTGATAAAAATTTGTGCCTAGTGGATAGGTATAACCATCTATGCCCGGCCAGATTACGCAAAAATCACAACCATATTCCTTGTTGAGCCGAAGCGCCTGCGTGAGCCTTTCTATTGCCTTTTTTCTCGGCTCAGAAAGCGGGTTGGAAAGACTGCCGAATTCAAAATCCGCATCCCAGAACAGATTGGGAATAATGGTAATAAGCCGAATGCCACATTCTTCTTCCAGCTTTTTATAAAGATGGATATTATCTTCATTAACTTCATTGGGATAATGCGCTTCTATTCCCACCACTCCGAGCTTTGCCATTTTTAAAGCCCGCTCAAGGCGCTCCTCAATGGTCTCCTCAGGAACATACCGGTCATGAAATCTTCCCCCAGCAGGAGCAAAATACCAGATGCCAACTGATGGCTTTATTTCAAGTTTAAAGTTGTAAAGATGTTCAATTAGCTCCTCTTTGGAGCGAAGCTTTTTTTGCTCAGAGAGTTTTCTGAGTGGCATAAACTTCCCTCCCTGTTATTGCTTTTTTACCTCAGTGACTTCTTCCTGCTTAACTCGGCTGTATCCGCAGGCAAGTTTAGGATTGTCAAGGACTTTTTTGGCATCTCTTTGGTCAATGCGGTCAATATCGGTTTTAGCAGGAAGCTCCATAGCTTTTTTGAGCCACTTTTTTCCTTCTTCAATATCTTTTTGATTATGTCTGCGATTTCCCCGGCAGATAAGCACCACGCCCATTTCTTTGACATAATCAATTCTGGTAGGGAAAAGCTCAACTGCTTTTCTGCAATGCTCCACAGCTTTATCTAAATCTCCTCTTGTTCCAAAAAACAGCTTCATCAATCTGCTTTCCGGAACCTTGCGGTAAAATTGGC
>CAZQJX010000107.1:0-8556 GCA_964592965.1 uncultured bacterium | reverse complement strand
ATTTTTGCTCCCTGGGTTCCTGCTCCGAGATGAAAATCTAACCCGATGATTTGAGGTTTATTGCTTATTTCCGCAAGGGCAAAATATCTTACTCCCCTAGGTGGAATCCAGCCCAGCTCAGCTTTATCTTCAATTTTTCCCAGATACTTGCCAGCAAAGAAATCAAAAAGATGATAGGTTTTTTTCAAGCCGTATCTTTTCAGGCGAATTTGACAGGGCTTGGCTTTTTCTGACCAGTTGAAAAGGGCAAGAAGGCTCATTTCTTTTCCGAGCTTAAAAAACTCTTCTGGAAAATCCTTTTCAAAAAGGTCAATAGGTTCTGCTGGAATATCTGATGTGGGCAGGCCAAGGGAGAGGAGTTTTTGCTTTTCCTCATCAAGAGCTGAGAGGTCTTCGCTTAAAAATAGCTGTCCGCCAAGAAGATAAAAAAGCACAAGTTCCGCCTGAATTTCTTTTTCACCCAGATTCTTTCTCGGGCTTAAAAGCAGGCAATCTGGGTCTGGCGACCATACCTTTTGTGAGCTGAGCGCACGGGCAAGGTTGTTTTTAAAACAGCTTTTAAGGCTGGGGGCAAGCTCAATTCCAAAGGCAAGGTCAAATGGGCTTTTCCAGCGAGGGTCTATATCCTGGGAAATGCGCATAGCATCCACCAAGCCGATGCAAGGAGCAAGCGGAGCACCACAGGCAAGGATATAGCAGTTTTTGCCAGCAGATTTTCTTATAACCTCAAGCCCTGCTCTCAGCGCTTGCGCTCCGGTCAAAGCAGGGTTAAACCTTGCCCCAGGAAGTGCGCCAGCGTAGAGAAAATCTAGCTTGAGAAAATCAAATCCGCATTCTTTGGTAAGATATTCAATTAGCTCAGCCAGCCAGGATTGAAAGCCAGGATGAGTGGCATCAAGCGCATAGGCGATTTTTCCCCTCCAGCGTGCCTGAATCATTCCCACAACTTTTCTACCTTTTTTGTCTCTTAAAATCCAGTCAGGATGGTCTTGGTAAAGCTGGGAAGAGCGAGAGGCAAGAAAAGGCGCCAGCCAGATGCCAGCTTTTAGCCCTTTTTGGTGGATGTCGTCACCGATAGTTTTCAGGTCTTTTTTTATCTCGGGCTTGGTTTCCAGCCAATCTCCAATGGCTTTTTCGTATCCGTCATCAATGAGAAAAACTTCTAGCTGTGGGTTGAGTTTGCCGGCGATATTCAAATTTGCATAAATATTTTCTTCATCAATTTTATGATAGTAATAATACCAACTACACCAGCCAGAAAGTTTTTCTGGCTCCCTCGCGGACATTGCTTTTTTCAGGCACTCAAAATATTTTTTCTGTGAGGCACGGGGTGCATCGCTCAGAATGGCAATTACCCAGTCAGAGGAGATTTTTTCATCTGGTTTGAGTCTAATTTCCTCGCAGGGAGCAATAGCTTCCAATCTTCGGAAGCGCTCATATTTGACCTCTGCTTCAATCACTCCCAGCTGATTCTTGGCAGTGATAAAGCCTAAAAGAAAGGCAAGGTCTTGGTCTGGCTCAACGATTTCTGCCATCCATTCAGAGCTGAATATTTCTGGAAAATTCCTCTGCCAGAGGTAAGGCGCCTGCCCGATTTTTTTTGCCAGCCGGCATCTTGGTTTTTTACAAGGGGTGCGAAGGCTTACAGAGCCAGAAGGACTCCAAGATTGGTATCCAAGCCGATAAAATCTCCAAGCTGTCCATCCCCTTCCCATCTCCAGACCATCATCTGCACCTCTATAGGCAAAAGGAACTAGCTCGTCAACAAAAATTTTCTGCTCGCTTTTGTTCTCAAGGCTTAGGCGAAATAAAAGATAATCTTGGCTTGGGAAAAAAGCTATTTCCCAGATGAGATTTACTAAACTATGTTCAAGCATTACAAACAGCTTGGTTGCCCGCTCTAAAGGGGTTGGCTGATTTTTTCGGATGGAAAAATCTTTTGGCTCAATCAAAGTTGAAAAGAGAAAATGCTTGTTTTGTTCGGTTTTAAACCCGCACCAGAAAAGTATGGGCGAGAAGCTTATTTTTGCGTCATTGGTTTTTATCTGAACAGTTCCCTGCTTTTTATTTAAGCGGAGAAGGAGCTTATCACCTGCAATTTCTATTTGCTGGTTAGATTCGGTAATTTTTAAAGCCATTTTAAACTTCTCTTCCAAGAATTTGGGCAATGGATTTAACTTCTTTCATTAATTCAGCGAACTGCTCAAAATTAAGAGATTGTGGTCCGTCCACTAAAGCTTTATCTGGTTCGGGGTGGACTTCTACAATCAATCCATCTGCACCAGCAGCAATACCTGCTCTTGCCATTGGTATGACAAGGTCTCTTCTTCCTGTGCCGTGGCTCGGGTCAACAATAATGGGAAGATGGGAGACCTTTTTTACCATAGGCACAACTCCCAGTGCCAGCGTGTTTCTGGCGTATTCCTCAAAGGTGCGTATTCCCCGCTCGCAAAGAACAATCTGGCTATTACCTTGTGAAAGAATATACTCGGCAGCAAGGAGAAATTCCTCAAGAGTGGCGCTCATTCCCCGCTTGAGGAGAATGGGCTTGCCACTTTGACCTGCTTCTTTGAGGAGGATAAAGTTCTGCATATTGCGTGCGCCAATTTGAAGCACATCTGCATAGCTAGCAACCAGCTCAACATCTTTGGCGCTGAGAACCTCAGTGACAATGGGCAAGCCGGTTTCTGCTCGTGCCTCTGCCAGATATTCTAAACCGAGCTTTGCCAACCCCTGAAAGCTGTAGGGATTGGTGCGGGGCTTAAAAGCTCCACCACGCAGAGCAGATGCGCCCAGCTCTTTTACCTTGCGGGCAGTGGTGAGAATTTGCTCCTTGCTCTCCACAGCGCAGGGACCTGCAATAACTGAAATGCGCTTCCCACCAAGACTTAGCGGTCCCACCTCTATAACAGTATTTTCAGGATGAAAATCCCTGCTTGCCCGCTTATAAGGAACAGTAACATGCATAATTTTTTCCACACCGTCCATTGCTTGGATTTCATCAGCATCAAGCTTGGTCTTGTCGCCAATAACGCCGATGATGGTTCTTTCCACTCCACGAGAGAGATGAACATCAAGCCCTGCTTCCTTAACTTTATCCATCACCGCTTGAATTTGGTTTTCCTCAACGCCTTTTTTCATTACGATAATCATTTTCGTCACCCCCGCTGTTTTTGCCCAATTTTATACCAATTTCTGGAGAATTTGAAAATTTGGCAGAGAGTCAAGATAATTGTCAAATTAATTTTTCCTGCCTAAAATGTTTGAAGATGTCAAGAATTCGCCGGGCAGTTCAGGTTTTGGTTTGGGGATTTTTTGTTTTTCTTCTTTTTAAGGCACGCTTTCCTTATTCAGGCAAAATCCCTTCGGATTTGTTTTTGAGATTTGACCCGCTTGCTCAGATTATCGGCTCTATTACTCAAAGAAGTGTTCTTCAGTGGCTCTGGATGGGATTGATTACTTTAATGTTTACTGCTCTTTTGGGAAGGGTGTTTTGCGGTTGGATATGCCCGATGGGAGCGACCATTGATTTTTTTGACCTCACTATTTGGCGAAAAAGGTCTTTTAGCCAAAGGCAAAAGCTTTTCTGGTTAAAATACTTTTTGCTGGTGGTGATTATCTTTTCAGCTTTGCTGGGTGTAAATTTTGGATTTTTGCTTGACCCTATCCCTCTCATAACCAGAATTTATACTCTGGTTTTTTATCCTTTGGGAGCGGTTGTTGGTAAATTATTACTGGATATTTTTCAACCGGTTTTTTCCAAGCTGAATTTAAGCTATTTTTATTACCTTGAAATAACTCTGCCAAGCTACAATCAGATTTTTTTAACTGCCTCTATTTTCTTTGTAATAATCGGCTTGGGCTATTTCCAGCCGAGATTTTTCTGCGTCAATCTCTGTCCGCTGGGAGCGCTTTTGGGCATTTTCTCTAGGTTTTCTTTACTTGCCAAAAGGATAAGCGAGCGGTGTATTAACTGCGGAATCTGCCAGCGAGCCTGCCCAACAGGTGCCATAGAAAAGGACAATTGGCAGGACAGGGAGGCGGAGTGCATAAAATGTTTTATCTGCCAGTCGCGCTGTCCTGCGGATGCGATTAAATACCGCATCAGCTATTTTGAAGCAGACCGAATGAATAAAATTGACCTTTCTCGCCGAAGGTTTATTTTGGCAGGTGCTTTGGGTATAGGTGCAGGTATGGTTGCACGAGCTTATCCTGTGAATAAATCAGGAGCGAAGGATATTATCCGACCGCCTGGTGCCCTGCCTGAGGCAGATTTTCTCGCACTTTGCACCCGCTGTGGCGAGTGTATGAAAATCTGCCCGACCAAAGTTATTCAGCCAGAAGGGATAGAGCAGGGACTTATGGGATTTGCCACTCCCAAAATGGTGATGAGGATGGCTGGTTGCGACCAGGAATGTAATCTTTGCGGAATGGTCTGTCCAACGGGTGCTTTGCGTCATCTAGAAGTAGAAGAAAAAAGATATGCCAAACTCGGAACCGCAGAGATTAACAAAGAAAGATGCTTAGTTTGGGCTTGGAACAAGCCCTGCTTAATTTGTGATGAGATTTGCCCTTACAATGCCATTGTCTTCCACACTATTGAAGGGATGAGAAGACCGATTGTAATTCCAAGCAGGTGCAATGGCTGTGGCTGGTGTGAGTATGCCTGTCCTGTGGAAGGAGAATCAGCAATAAGAGTTTCAAAAAGTGGAGAAATACGCCTAAAAGAGGGCTCATATAAACAGGAAGCGATAAAAAGAGGCATTGACCTAGAAAGCTCAGACCTGCTGGAAGAAAAGGGCGAATAGTTCTTAACTAACAAGCTTTTCTGCCTGATGCATTTGGCAAAATCCAAGAGCTTAAAAAATATTAACAATAATCGCAGGGTTTTTTCCGAGCCGTTTTTTAAAGAATTTTTTAACTGAGTTTTTAATTGCTTTTTCCAGCTCTTCTTTGCTAGCATTCAGCTCCAATAATGGTTTGATTTTTTCACCGCATTTTTTCTGAGCTTCAAAAATTAATCCCTGATATTCACGCTCAGGAACAAGTCCAAAGGTTTTGAGCTTGAGCTTAAATGAGCTCTTTTCATTGTTTCTGCTCAGAGAAACGAACACCGCACCCTGTGAAGCCATTTGCGCCCGTTGTTTTACAATCTGAGCAGGGATTTCCCTTCTTCCATCATCAACAAACTCAGGGACAAGCTCAATAGATTTTTTGATTTGTGCTTTTCTGTTTTTAAATTCAATCAGGCTTCCGTTTTCCACGATAAGACATTGCTGGGGCTTCATTCCCATCTCTAGTGCAAGCTCCTTATGCTTAACCAGATGGCGATATTCTCCGTGAATAGGAACAAGATAGAGGGGCTTGACCAGCTCCAGCATAAGCTTTAACTCCTCTTTCCCTGCATGACCTGAGCAGTGAATTTCACTTACTTTTTCATAAAAGACCTCTGCTCCCAGCCGATACAAATCATTAATCATATTTTCAATGGCTTTTTCATTTCCGGGAATAAGTTTGCTGGAAAGAACAACCGTATCACCAGGGATAATTTTCAGCTTGGGATGAGCAGAGCTTGCCATTTTCCTCAGCACACTTTTCGGCTCTGCCTGACTGCCAGTGGTGAGAATAACCAGTCTTTCTGGAATTATAGTTTGTGCCTGCGAAAGCGAGACCAATAAATTAGGTGGATAAGAAAGGTATCCGAGCCTGTGCGCTATCTTGGTGGTGGATTCTATGCTTCTTCCATAAACCAGCACCTTTCTTTTAAGCTGATGAGCACAATCCAAAACCTGCTGAATTCGGTGAATATGGCTGGCAAATACCGCAACAATAACCCTTCCTTTAGCTTGCTGGAATATCTCCAGTAGAGCCTTTCCCACCTCTCGCTCGCTCGGTGTATATCCTTCTTGCTCAACATTGGTGCTGTCTGAAAAGAAGGCAAGCACGCCTTGCTCGCCCAAGCGGGAGAAGGTTGTTAAATCCATCTTTTTTCCATCTATAGGTGTGGGGTCAATTTTAAAATCACCGCTGTGAAGAATTATTCCCTGCTCGGTGTGAATAGCCACTGCCACACCATCAACAATGGAATGGCTGGTTTGGATAAACTCCATATCAAACTCGCCGATTTTTATTCTTTCACCGGCATAGATTTGGTTAAGGAGAGATTTTTTTAAAAGCTTATGCTCACGGAGCTTTTCTTTAACAAGCTCAAGAGTAAAAGCAGTGGCATAGATTTTCGGCTTGATGTGTTTTAAAAGATAGGGAAGGGCGCCAATGTGGTCCTCGTGCCCGTGAGTGAGAATGATTCCGTCTAAATTTTTAGCCCGCTCAATAACCCACTGGAAGTCAGGTATTTTAAGCTCCACTCCCAGATTTTCTTCAGCAGGAAAAGCCAGTCCGCAGTCAATCATAATCAGGCGATGGTTTTTTTCTATAACAAGAGAATTCATACCTATCTCGCCCGCACCACCTAAAATAAGCACCTTAATGGAAGGGGCTGGAAAGGTCATAGTTTAAATTACCTTTTCTTTTTTTAACTTTTCAATTTCTTCCTGCGAATAACCAAGCTCTCTTAGGATTTGGGCAGTATGAGCACCTTTGGCTGGAAAAGGAGCAGGGGCGCTGGAGCTTAATTCAGGAAAGTTAATGGCAGGCTTGACCACTTTGTAGGTCTTTCCATCAGGAGAAGATACCTTCTGAATTAATTCCAGCGCCTGCACCAGCTGGTCGGATTCTATTTCTGGAAAGCTTCTTACAGGCTCAAGGCAAAAGTCAGGATGAGCTTGAGAGAACTCTTCCCATTCCTTTTGGGTTTTGGAGCGGAAAAGCTCTTCAAGCTCGGTTTTGATTTTTTCCTGCTCTTCTTTTCCTTTTAAGGAGCGTGCGAGCCAGTCTTCTCTCCCCACTGCTTGGCAGAATTTCTGCCAGAATTTTCCCTCTAAACAAGCAAGGCTTACCCATTTGTTATCCTTTGTCTGATAAAGATTGTAGTTGGCAAGGGCGCCGTTTAGGTCCATTTTGCAGGGAGCTGGCTCTCCACCAGAATAAAAATATTCGCTGAGAAATGGTCCGGCAAGGCTGAGCGCACCTTGAAAAAGGCTTACCTCAATTTTTATGCCTTTGCCCTTTCTTTGGACATATTGCAGTCCTGAAAGCACACCTATTACAAGATAAAGTCCGCCAACAAGGTCTGCTATCGGCACTCCTGGAATTGCCAAAGAGCGGTCTTTTGTTCCTGTTATGGAAGCGATGCCAGCAAGAGAGATATAGTTTAAATCATGCCCGGCTTTTTCTGCATAGGGACCAGATGAGCCATAGCCATTTAAAGAAAGATAAACAAGCTTGGGATTATGCTGAAGGCAGGTTTCATAATCTAGCCCCAATCTTTCCATCACCTTGGGTCGGAACTGTTCAACCAATGCGTGTGAATTTTTAATGAGCGAAAAAAAGATTTCCCTTCCTTTAGGATGCTTTAAATTAATAGTGACACTTTTTTTATTGAGATTGATGCTCTGAAAAAATGCAGGAAGGATTCGGGCATAATCTTCTTCCTGAGGAGATTCCACCCGAATAACTTCCGCACCTAGCAGAGAAAGGAGATTTGTTCCAAAAGGACCGGGAAGGAGTCTGGTTAGGTCAATAATTCTTATGTTTTCAAGCACACTTACTCTCATTTTTTGTGATTTTGCCAGAGAAAGGGCGATTGTCAAGACGAAAAGAAATCTTCTTGCAATATGGGGCATATAATAATATGATGAAATAAAAGAGATTATTAATCAGCAATTATCAACAAGGAGAGAAAGTTAATGCCACAAGAGCCAAAAGGCGAGATAATTATGATGGGAAAGAAGGAGAAAGTAGCAGGATGGAATGGCGAGCTGTTTGTAGCGGTGGTAAAGGTTCGGCAAGGGGGAGAGGTTGAGTATCAGGTGATTTGTGATTCCACAGATTCCCGAGATTTGGAGAATCTTCCTGAGGTAAAGACCTTTCAGGATAAAATGGAAGCGTTCAACTATGCGATGGAGCTGGAGAGGAACAAAAATGCCTGGAAATCACTCAAATAAGAAAATGTTAGAACAAGGCGGGTTTAAGCTTAAAGTTGTTTTGGTTTTGGCTTTTTTGGCGCTGGTAGGCTGGGCTGGTGCGGTTTTTAGTGCACCATATCTTCGCAAAGCCCGCTTTGAGAAGTTAATGGAAGATTATATGAGGGATTATGTCAGGATAGGGCTAGATGGCATTATTGAAAATCTTATAAAAGAGGCTAAGAATCTGGGTTTGCCTGAACTTAAGCCCAAAGATTTTCAATTTGAAGGCGGACCCGGTGAAGATTCTACTTTGCGCTGTTTTTATACAGAGGTAATTAAACTTCCTGGAAACTATCAGATTGTCATTCAGATGAAAGCACAAAAAACCATCAAAATCCCAACTGAGCCATTGTAAATTTCTATTTTAATAGAAATGGTCAAGCGATTTAAAAATCAAGATTTAAATTTATTTATAGTAAGTTTTCTAAGTTTGTTTTTTGAATTATTTTTAATTCGCTGGAATCCCGCCTGT